>NZ_CAJPHA010000009.1:0-287271 GCF_905339895.1 Burkholderia sp. BCC1988 | reverse complement strand
CGCTATTCTAGCGTGTCTGGAGCATCTGTCAACACAATTTTTCGATGGCGATCAAAATTATCGCGCGTTGCAGGTTCCGGGCATCAGGCGCCGATCGGCTCCGCACGCTTTGCCGCGAAATTCCAGCGCAGCGCTTCACCCGTGTCGACGCGGGCGGGCAGCAAACCGGCCGCGAGGAACGTATCGGCGATCTTCTGCTGCTCACCGAAGTTCTGCGTGGCCACGGTGCGCACGAGATAGCTGCGTCGCGCGTTCGCGCGCTCGATCGTCTTCGCGTCGAGTCCCCAGATCGGGGCGAGGGTATTGGCGGCCTCCTGCTGATGTTCGCGCAGCCAGGTGCCGGCTTGCGACAACTGGTCGAACACGATCTGGATGACGTCGGGGCGGGCGGCGGCAAAGCTGCTTGACGCAAGGTAATAGCGTTGGTACGACGCAAGCCCGTCGCCGTCGGCAAGAATCCGCACGTCGGGATTCGCGTCGACCGATGCGACATACGGATCCCACGTGATCCATGCATCGACGCTGCCGCGCTCGAACGCCGCGCGGCCGTCGGCCGGCGTCAGGTAGTGGATTGCGGCGTCGGCGGGGGTGAGCTTTGCGCGCGCGAGTGCGGCAAGCAGCAGGTAGTGGCTGCCGGCTGCCTTCGTGACGGCGATGCGCTTGCCCCTGAGATCGGCGAGCGTGCGCAGCGCGCTGTCGCGCTTGACGATGATGGCCTGCGCTTTCGGTGACGGCGCTTCCTGCGCGACGTATACGAAGCGCGCATGCGCGGCCTGCGCGAAGACGGGAACGGTGTCGGCCACGTCGGCACTGAAATCGACCGCGCCGACGTTGAGCGCTTCGGTCAGCGGCAAGCCGCTCGCGAATTCATGCCACGACACGCGCAGGCCGAGCGTCGCAAGCGACTGCTCCAGCGTGCCGCGCGTCTTGAGCAGTGTAATGAGCGTCGACGATTTCTGGTATCCGATGCGCAACGTGGAGGGTGCGTTCTCGGCGTGCGTCCGGATGCCGGCGACGCTCAGGCCGGCGGCCAGCATCGCGCGCGCGAACGCGCGGCGGTTCATCGACGTCATGGGGTGGTTCCTCGTCGGGTTCGTTGAAAGCGAGGCGGCTAACGTACCAACGGGGAGGGCAATCGATAACCGATTAATTCTGCTATCGATCGGAGTGGCGGGCATATGGCGTGGCACAGTACGCGCAATGTGCGGCCGGAAATGAAAAAAGGCCGGCTAGAAGCCGACCTTTTCAAAAACAGATGGTGCCCAGGAGAGGACGCGGTCACACGAGCGCGACCCCGGCTGCGCTTGCAAGCGCAGCCTTTCGAGTCCTCGCGCAACGCGCGCAGGCGCTTTGCTTCCTGGGCCTGAAAAAGAAAAAGGCCGGCAGAAGCCGACCTTTTTTAAATAAGTGGTGCCCAGGAGAGGACTCGAACCTCCACGATGTTGCCACCGCTAGGACCTGAACCTAGTGCGTCTACCAATTCCGCCACCTGGGCACGTTTTGCAGTAGCTGCTTGCTGCAAAGAAGCGAAATTATAGCGCCCCAATTAATCGTGTCAACACTTTTTTGCGATGCACCGCAAACCGGTCGCCGCGGCGCCTGCACGCGGCATTCGCGTCATTTGGCGGCACAGGCGGGTGATAGAATGATCCGCCGCCGTCACTATAGAACTGTCTGACGGACACTTCTATGTTGATGCCGTGCACCATCAGTCAACGCAACGAGAACAATCATCGACAAACCCTTGAGCAAATATCCGTACCCCATTCCGAGCCGTGAAGAGATTCTCGGCGTGCTGCGTACGAGCGACGCGCCGCTGGCAGCCAACGACATCGCCGAAGCGCTGTCGATCAAGCGTCAGGAGCGCGAGGGGTTCTTCCGGCGTGTCGCCGCGATGGAACGCGACGGCCAGATCCGCCTCGACAAGCGCGGCCACTACCAGCTCACCCATCCGTCGAACTTCGTTGCCGGCCGCGTGCAGGGCCATCGCGACGGCTACGGGTTCGTGATCCGCGACGACGGCCAGGACGACCTGTTCCTGCCGAACGGCGAAATGCAGAAGGTCATGCACAACGACCGCGTGCTCGCGCGGATCGTCGGCTACGATCGCCGCGGTCGCCCGGAAGGGCACGTCGTCGAAGTCACCGAGCGCGCGAACAAGCGCGTGATCGGCCGCCTGCTCAACGAGAACGGCGCGCTGATCGTCGCCCCCGAAGACAAGCGCATCGGCCACGACATCCTGATCACGCAGAACGTGAAGAAGGCGAAGGTCGGGCAGGTCGTCGTCGTCGAACTGACCGACTTCCCGAGCCGCCATTCGCAGCCGCTCGGCCGCGTCGTCGAAGTGCTCGGCGACATCGACGATCCGGGCATGGAAATCGAGATCGCCGTGCGCAAGTACGGCGTGCCGCACGAATTCAGCCAGCCGGCGCTCGACGAAGCCGCCGCGCTGCCGGACAAGGTACGGCCGACCGACCTGCGCTTCCGCGTCGACCTGCGCGACGTGCCGCTCGTGACGATCGACGGCGAGGATGCCCGCGACTTCGACGATGCCGTCTACTGCGAGCCGACCAAGGTCGGCCGCGGCGACGGCTTCCGCCTGATCGTCGCGATCGCCGACGTGTCGCACTACGTGCAGCCGGGCAGCGGGCTCGATGCCGACGCGCTCGAGCGCAGTACGTCGGTCTACTTCCCGCGCCGCGTGATCCCGATGCTGCCGGAGAAGCTGTCGAACGGCCTCTGTTCGCTGAACCCGCAGGTCGATCGCTGCGTGCTCGCGTGCGACATGGTGATTACCGCGCGCGGCGAGATCAAGGCGTACCAGTTCTATCCGGCCGTGATCCATTCGGCCGCGCGACTCACGTACACCGAAGTCGCGGCCGTGCTGTCGAACACGAAGGGGCCGGAGGCCGCGCGCCGCGCGGACCTGCTGCCGCACCTGCAGGATCTGTACGGCGTCTACAAGGCGCTGTTCGCCGCACGCCAGAAGCGCGGCGCGATCGACTTCGACACGACCGAGACCTACATCGTCTGCAACTCGCAAGGCAAGATCGAGCAGATCGTCCCGCGTCAGCGCAACGATGCGCACAAGCTGATCGAGGAATGCATGCTGGCCGCGAACGTGTGCGCGGCCGATTTCCTGAAGCGCCACAAGCACCCGGGCCTGTACCGCGTGCACGCGGGGCCGACGCCGGAGAAGCTCGAGAACCTGCGCGCGTTCCTGCGCGGGATGGGCCTCTCGCTCGGCGGCGGCGACAAGCCGCATGCGAGCGACTACGCGGCGCTGATGGCGCAGATCCGCGACCGGCCCGACGCGCAGATGCTGCAGCCGATGCTGCTGCGCTCGATGCAGCAGGCCGTCTACAGCCCGGACAACATCGGTCACTTCGGTCTCGCGTACGAGGCGTACGCGCACTTCACGAGCCCGATCCGCCGCTATCCCGACCTGCTCACGCACCGCGCGATCTACGCGATCCTGTCCGGCAAGAAGTACGTGCCGAAGGCGCCGGACGGCTTCGAGCTGAACACCGCGCTGTCGCCGCGCGCCCGCGCGATGCAGCAGGCCGACGACGAAGCGCGCGGCCGTTCGCGCTCGAACACGGCGATCTGGGAAGAACTCGGCCTGCACTGCTCGGCGAACGAGCGCCGTGCCGACGAAGCGTCGCGCGACGTCGAGGCCTGGCTCAAGTGCTACTTCATGCGCGACAAGCTCGGCGAGGAGTACGGCGGGATGGTGAACGGCGTCACGTCGTTCGGCATCTTCGTGCAGCTCGATACGCTGTTCATCGAAGGGCTCGTGCACGTCACGGAACTCGGCTCGGACTACTTCCAGTACGACGAGATCAAGAACGAGCTGCGCGGCGAGCGCACGGGCATCCGCTATCGCCTGTCGGATCGCGTGCGCGTGCAGGTGAGCCGCGTCGATCTCGACGCACGCAAGATCGACTTCCGCCTCGTGCGCGACACGCCGGTGAAGGCGCCGCGTCCGGCACCGGCGCCGGCTGTTGCCGGCAACGGTAACGATCGCGGCGGCCCGCGCGTGCGCGCGTTGCCGCCGGTGGAGGACGCCGCGCCGCGCCGCAAGAAGGCGGCCAGCGCACCGACCGTTGCGGTGAAGGAGGCGCGCGCCGCACGGGCTGCGAAGAAGAAGGGCGGTGCGGCGGCGAAGACGGCCGCGAAGAAGGTGCACGCCCGCAAGAAGTATTGAGCGTTCGGGGCGCGCACGCGCACGCCCTTGCAGTATCGAGAGACGCCGCGCTTGACCGGTCACCGGCCGGCAACGCGGCGCTTTCCTTTTCCATGGATCGCGGCTGCGCACGTCGCGCGGCCGCACGTTTGATCGAAGGTTGTTCCAGTCATGTCTCGTCTGAAGGTTCTTTACGGTTTTCATGCGGTGACCGCACGTTTGCGGCACGATGCGTCGACGGTTGCGGAGGTGCTGTACGACCAGACGCGCCGCGACCGCCGCATGCAGGACTTCCTGCACGCCGCGAAGGAAGCGGGCGTGCGGCTGATTGCGGCCGATGAAACCCGCCTGTGGGGCCTCGCGCATACCGAGCGCCACCAGGGCGTCGTTGCGCGCGTCGAGGATGTCCCGCTCGCACAGAACCTGTCCGAGCTGCTCGACGGCATCCAGGGCCCGGCGCTGCTGCTGGTGCTCGACGGCGTCACCGATCCGCACAACCTCGGCGCATGCCTGCGTGTCGCCGATTCGGCCGGCGCGCATGCGGTGATCGCGCCGCGCGACCGCGCGGTCGGCCTGAACGCGACCGCGGCGAAGGTCGCGAGCGGCGCGGCCGACACGGTGCCGTACATCACGGTCACGAACCTCGCCCGCGCGCTGCGCGAGCTGAAGGACGCGGGCGTGTGGGTCATCGGTACGTCGGACGAGGCGTCGGGCACGCTGTACGACACGAAGCTCGACGGTCCCGTCGCCATCGTGATGGGTGCGGAAGGCGAAGGCATGCGCCGGCTCACGCGCGACACCTGCGACGAAGTGATGAGCATCCCGATGGCCGGCAGCGTGGAAAGCCTGAACGTGTCGGTCGCGAGCGGCGTGTGCCTGTATGAAGCGGTGCGGCAGCGGCGCGTGAAGGGCTGATACACGGGCTGACGCGCGCGGTCTCGCGCGCTGCGCGTGCCGCGACTACGCGCGGCACGCGCCTCCCGGAACTCGCGAACATGACCCTGTTTCGCCTCGGCGCATCGTGCGCCATCCTCGGCCTGCTGGCCGCCTGCACGTCGCCGTCACTGGTCGGGCGCGGCACTTACTACGCCGACACGAGCTTGCACGCACGCGGCGCCGATTCGCGGATCCGCTTTCTCGTGATGCATTACACCGAAAGCGACGAAGCGAAATCGCTGCGCACGCTGACGGGCGATTCGGTCAGCGCGCACTACGTCGTGCCGCCGCAACCGCGCATCGAACGCGGGATGCCGGTGGTCTACCAGCTCGTGCCCGAATCGGAACGCGCATGGCAGGCGGGCATCAGCGAATGGCAGGGCACGACCGAGCTCAACGCAGCGTCGATCGGCATCGAGAACGTGAATCGCGGCCCGCTCGATCCGCAAAACCGCACGTGGCAGCCGTATCCGCCCGAACAGGTCGAGGCGCTGATCCGTCTGTCGAAAGATGTCGTCGCGCGCTACCGGATTCCGCCGACGCGCGTGGTCGGGCACAGCGACATCGCGCCGCAACGCAAGATCGATCCGGGGCCGCTGTTCCCGTGGCATGCGCTCGCGCAAGCCGGTGTCGGCGCGTGGCCGGACGATGCGACCGTGGCCGCCCGGCTCGGCGGCCGCGATCCGCACGCGCTCGTCGACGTGCGCGAACTGCAGCTGAAGCTCGCGCGCTACGGCTACGACGTGCCGGCCGACGGCGTGCTCGACACCCGCACGCGACGCGTGTTCGCGGCGTTCCAGATGCATTTCCGGCCGGCCGACTATGCGGGCGATCCGGACGCCGAAACCGATGCGATCGCGCAGGCGCTGCTCGACAAGTATTTCTCCGCCACGCCGCCGGCGGGCGACGCATCCGCCACCGGCGCGCCGTGATCGCCGGCACCCCACCGAAAATGCCCGGGTCGTCTCCCGAGTCCGGTAAACTGGCGGTTTTCCGCAATCCCGCTGTATTCCCACCCCCATGACTCAAGACGAACTCAAACGCCTGGTCGGCCAGGCGGCCGCCGATTATGTGATCCAGAACGTGCCGGAAGGCGCCGTGATCGGCGTCGGCACCGGCTCGACCGCCAACTGCTTCATCGACGCGCTCGCGGCCGTCAAGTCGCGCTATCGCGGCGCCGTGTCGAGCTCCGTCGCGACCACCGAACGCCTGAAATCGCACGGTATCAAGGTGTTCGACCTGAACGAGGTCGAATCGCTGCAGGTGTACGTCGACGGCGCCGACGAGATCGACGCAAGCGGTGCAATGATCAAGGGCGGCGGCGGCGCATTGACGCGCGAAAAGATCGTCGCGTCGGTGGCCGATACGTTCGTCTGCATCGCGGACGGCAGCAAGCGCGTGCCGGTGCTCGGTGCATTCCCGCTGCCGATCGAGGTCGTGCCGATGGCACGCACGGCGATCGGCCGGCGCGTGACCGCGCTGGGCGGCGTGCCGGTGCTGCGCGTGACGAAGGACGGCGCGCCGTACATCACCGACAACGGCAACGAGATCATCGACGTCAAGGGGTTGCAAATCACCGATCCGCGCGGTTTCGAGGCGCAGGTCAACGCATGGCCGGGCGTCGTGACGGTCGGCCTGTTCGCCGCGCGCGGCGCGAATCTGTGCCTGCTCGGCACGGCAAACGGCGTTGAAACGATTGTTTATCCCGATTAATCGAAACTGAATGAGAAGCAGTCCGTAATGGCATCCGGATGCCGTAATGGATTGCATGTTCAAAGTTCGTGGAAAGCCCGGCCCGGCAAGCGCAGCGCGCTTTCCGGGCTTTTTTTGAAGCCTTATAAATCAACCGCATCAAAAAGAGGGATAACCCTGTCAGGTGTTTACCAGATAGCGAAATATCCCCGAACTCATCAACTTATAGATCATAAGAACAGTCGTAACCAGGGCCGGCGGAACTGCGGAGCAGGTGTTCGCAAATCGACGCACGGGGAGGTGTCATGGAGCAGGGCAAAGACCGGTCACTGGTCGCCAAAGTGATGGATGGGCTTGTCGCAGGTATCGTCGAGGACAAGTACGGCGGCATTCTGCCGCCGCAGGATGTGCTGTCGAAAGAGTTCGACGTGAGTCGCACGGTGATGCGCGAAGCATTGTCGATGTTGCTCGCGCGCGACATGCTCGACGTGCGTCCGAAAGTCGGTACGCGCGTTCGGCCGATGCGCGACTGGCGCATGATCGATGAAGACGTGGTGAGCTGGCGGTTTCGTGCGAAGCCGGATCCGCAGTTCATGCGCGACGTCATCGAATTCCGGATGCTGATCGAACCGCGCGCGACCGCGCAGGCGGCGGTCCGTGCGACGGCGGCCGACATCGCGGGCATCCGCGAGGCGTTCGAAGCGTTCAAGGTGTTGCAACCGGGCGACCCCGGTTACGACACGGCGGACGAACTGCTGCACACGCGAATCGTCCAGGCGAGCGGCAACCAGTTCTTCCAGCAGATGGCGGCGATCGTGCGCGGCGCTGTGCGGCTCGTGAATCCGCGCGTCGCGCAGAAGGACGGTGCGCACGACATCGCGGTGAAGGCGCATGCGCGCGTCGTCGATGCGATCGAACGCCGCGATCCGCGCGAAGCCGAGGCGGCGTCGCTCGCCCTGATCGATTTCAGCGCCGACGAGATCTCGCGCGATTTCTCCGTCGACGTGCCCGTGCGCGCCTGAATCGGCGCGCGTCGCTTATCCCTGTGCCGGCGAGCCGTTTATCATGACGGCCGGCCGGCAGCGTGCCGGTCACCGTCATACGACCGACACGGAAGATCCGGATGAACGAATTCGACAACCGCCCGGTGCGCTTCGGCATCGTCGGCGCAGGCAGCATCGCACGCCGTTTCGCGCAAAGCCTCGCGCACGTGCCGGGTGCCACGCTCGCCGGCGTGTGGGCGCGCCGCGCCGATGCGGCAACCGCTTTCTCCGACAGCTGCGGCGGCACGCCTGCCGCCAGCCTCGACGCGCTCCTCGCGAGCGACATCGACGCGATCTATATCGCGACCCTCCACGACAGTCACGCGCACTACGCGCAAGCGGCGCTCGCCGCCGGCAAGGCCGTGCTGTGCGAAAAACCCGCGACGCTGAACGCGACGCAGCTCGATGCCGTGCTGGATGCGGCACGCACGGCCGGCCGGCTCTTCATGGAAGCGATGAAGCCGCCGTTCTTTCCGTTGTATCGTCAGTTGCGCGCGCATCTGCATGACGATCCGATCGGCGAGATTCGGCTCGTGCGCGCGGGCTGCGCGTCGTCGTCGGTGCCGGACGATCATTCCGTCTATCGGCTCGACCGCGCCGGCGGCGCGCTGCTCGACATCGGGATCTACGAAGCGTTTCTCGCGGTCGACTGGCTCGGCGCGGCAGTCGACGTGCAGACGCTCGGCCGCGTCGGCGCGACGGGCGTCGACGTGTTCGCGAGCCTGAACAGCCGCCACGCGAACGGCGGCATTGCGCAGCTCTTTTGCGGGCTCGACGTGATGGGGCGCGGCGATGCGCTGATCGCCGCGGCAGGCGGGCACGTGACGATTCACGAGAAGTGGTGGAACCCCGCGCGGGCGACGATCCGCTATGCGGACGGGCGCACGGTCGAACTCGACGCGCCGGTCGACGGCGGCGGCCTGAACTACGAGACCGCGCATTTCTGCGACCTGCTGCGCGCGGGCGAACTCGAGAGCCCGATCATGACGCACGACCATTCGCGGCGCATGATCGCGATGACCGATGCGGCACGCGCGGCGCTCGGCGTGCGCTATTCGGGCGAGTAGGCGGGAAGGACGGGAAGGCGGGAGCCGGGCGCGCATCCGCGGCCCGGCGGGAGAGGCGACGTGCTCAGTGCCGCGCGGGCAGCGACAGGCGCTTTTCGTACCAGCGCTGGACCCATTCGAGGATCTGGCACAGCACCCAGTAGATCGCGGCGGCGGCCAGGTACAGCGGCAACGGCTGGTAGGTCGCCGCGATCACTTCCTGCGCGCTGCGCAGCAGTTCGGTCACGGTGATGACGGACACGAGCGACGTGTCCTTGATCAGGCTGATCAGGCTGTTCGACAGGCTCGGCACCGCGATGCGCAGCGCCTGCGGGCCGATCACGTAGCGCAGCGTCTGCCCCCACGACAGCCCGAGGCTGTAGGCTGCCAGCCATTGGCCGCGCGCGATCCCGTTGATCGCGCCGCGCATGCTTTCGGACATGTAAGCGGCGACGTTCGCGGAGAGCGCGATCACGCCGGCCGGCGTCGGGTCGAGCGAGATGCCGAGGCTCGGCAGTCCGTAATAGATGACGAAGATCTGCACGAGCAGCGGCGTGCCGCGCATCAGGCTCACGTAGGCGCGCGCGAGCCCCGCGAGCGCGTTGACCCAGATGCGTTCGAAGCCGTCGAGCGGTTCGCTTTGCCGGATGCCCATCATCGCGAGCACGACGGCGCCGAGCAGGCCGAACACCATCGACAGCACGGCGAACTTGACGGTCAGTACGGCACCCTGGGCGAGCACCGGCAGCGATTGGACGAGCAGGGACGTTGTCGACATGGAATACGAATCGAATGCGTGCGCGAAAGCGCAATCATAAACCGGACCGATAAAACAAAGGGCGGCATCGTTTCGGATGCCGCCCTTTCCGGCCCGCCGTCAGGCGGGAAGCAGAGGCGTGCTTACTTGACCGGCTTCGTCACGTCGATGCCGAACCACTTGTCCGAGATCTTCGTGAACGTGCCGTCGGCCTCGAGTTGCGCCATCGCATCGTCGATCGCCTTCTGGAACTTCGGGTTGCCCTTCTTGAACGGGATGCCCGACGGATTCGCCGAGCCGACGTTCGCGCCCGGGCGCAGCGGCAGTTGCGAGTTCTTCGTCAGGTACGCGAGCATCAGGCGGTCGTTGAGCGCCGCATCGAGACGGCCGGCCGCGAGGTCGCGCAGATACTCGGGCGCGCCCGGGTACGTCTTCACGTCGATGCCGGGCACCGACTTCGCCATGTCCATGTAGTTCGTGCCGAGCGCGACGCCGAGCTTCTTGCCCTTCAGGTCGTCGAGCGACTTGAACTGGCGCGTGTCGTCCTTGCGCTGGATCAGCTGGGCGGACGAATAGGTGTACGCGGGCGAGAAGTCGAGCGTTTCCTTGCGCTTGTCGGTGATGCCGACCTGGTTGGCGATCACGTCGAACTTGCCGGCCTGCAGGCCCGCGATGATGCCGCTCCATTCGGTCGTGACGAACTCGGCCTTCACGCCGAGCTTCGCGGCGATGGCATTCGCGATGTCGACGTCGAAGCCGACGAGTTCGCCTTGCGGGTTCTTCGAGTTGAACGGCGGGAACGTGCCTTCGAGGCCGACGCGCAGCGTGCCGCGTTGTTTCACCTGGTCGAGGAGGTCGGCCGCCTGCGCGGTGGCGGCGGCGAACGACGTGCCGATCAGGCCGGCGACCAGCAGCTTCTTCAGCAGCGAAATTTTCATCGTGTGAGCTTCCTTGCCCCAGCGGGGCGCTTGATTCTGACTGTGGGGTCGATCATAGCAAAAATACAATCGACCATTAAATATCGTTTGTTTATGGCTATATTACGCGGCGCGTTCGCGCGCGATCGCCTTCACGCACTCGGCGACGAGCGCGGGGCCGCGATAGATGAAGCCCGTGTACAGCTGGACGAGCGACGCGCCGGCCGCGAGCTTCGCGCGCGCGTCCTCGCCCGAGAAGATGCCGCCGACGCCGATGATCGGCACCGCGCTGCCGACTTCGGCATGCAGCTTGCGGATCACTTCGTTGGACGCATCGAACACCGGACGGCCCGACAGGCCGCCGGCTTCGTCGGCGTGCGGCAGGCCCTGCACGGCCGCACGCGACAGCGTCGTGTTGGTGGCGATGACCGCTTCGATCTTGTGGCGCAGCAGCGTGTCGGCGATTTCCTTGACCTGTTCGTCGTCGAGATCGGGCGCGATCTTCAGCGCGAGCGGCACGAGCTTGCCGTGCAGGTCGGCGAGGCGTTGCTGCTTGTCCTTCAGCGCGGCGAGCAGCGCGTCGAGTTCGCCCGCGCCCTGCAGCTGGCGCAGGTTCTTCGTGTTCGGCGACGAAATGTTGATCGTCACGTAGCTTGCGAACGGATACACGCGCTCGAGGCAGTAGAGATAGTCTTCCGCGGCGCGTTCGATCGGCGTGTCGGCGTTCTTGCCGATGTTCAGGCCGAGGATGCCGCGATAGCGGGCCGCCTGGACGTTCTTCACGAACTGATCGACGCCGTGGTTGTTGAAGCCCATCCGGTTGATCAGCGCTTCCGCCTGCGGCAGGCGGAACATCCGCGGGCGCGGATTGCCCGGCTGCGGGCGCGGCGTGACCGTGCCGACCTCGATGAAGCCGAAGCCGAGCGCCGCGAGGCCGTCGATGGCCGCGCCGTCCTTGTCGAGGCCGGCGGCGAGGCCGACCGGGTTGCGGAACGTGAGCCCCATCACGGTGCGTGGCGCATCGGGCACGCGGGCCGACAGCGCGCAGGCGAGGCCCGTGCGGCCGGCCGCGCCGAGCGCGCGCAGCGTGAGGTGGTGAGCGTCTTCCGCATCCATCTTGAACAGGGATGCGCGGGCCAGCGGATAGAGGGAACTGAACACGGGAATTGGGCGGACGGCCGGAATGAATGACAACCCGCTATTTTACCGGGAGTTGCGCGGCAGGGGCGGGCTTCGCTTCGCATGCGCGGCCGGTGGCACCGCTTGTGCCGCGCGGCAACGCGTGCAAGGGCCGCAAGGTGCCCGTTGCAGGCGCGCCGCCGCGCCGCGGGATGGCCCGTCAGCCCGACCCGGAATGTCCGCCCGGCAGCGGCGCGCGGGCGAGTGCCGCGTCGACCGGCGGCAGGTCGACACGATCCGGATCGAGTATTTTCCAGCGGCCGTCGAGCAACCCTTCGAGCGGATGGAAGTTGGCCTTGTAGGCCATCTTCGGGCTCTCGCGGATCCAGTAGCCGAGATACACGTACGGCAGGCCGAGGCTCTTCGCCTGCTCGATCTGCCACAGGATGTTGTACGTGCCGTAGCTCGTGTGCTGCTCGTCCGGCTCGAAGAACGTATAGACCGACGACAGTCCGTCGCCGAGGATGTCGATCATGCTGACCATGCGCAGCTTGCCGGGCTCGCCGCCCGGCGCGTCGAGGTCGCGGAATTCGACGAGGCGCGAATTGATCCGGCTCTGCAGCAGGAACTGCTCGTACTGGTCGCGGCTGTCGCGATCCATGCCGCCGCCCGCGTGGCGCGCCGACTGGTAGCGCATGTAGAGCGCGTAGTGCTCCTCGTCGTAGTGCAGCGGCGAGACCGTCGCGACGAGCGCGCGGTGCCGCTTCCACATCCGGCGCTGGGTGCGCGACGGCGTGAACGCGCCGACCGGCACGCGCACCGGCACGCAGGCACGGCAGCCGTCGCAGTACGGGCGATAGGTGAACACGCCCGAGCGCCGGAAGCCGGCCTTCACGAGTTCGGTATAGATGTCGGAATTGATCAGGTGGCTCGGCGTCGCGACTTGCGAGCGCGCGACGCGGCCGTCCAGATAGCTGCACGGATAGGGCGCCGTTGCATAGAATTGCAGCGCCGAAAGCGGTGAAAGCGGCAGCTCAGTCGGGTGAGTCATGGGCAGCTCTCGATGCAGGGAGGGAGTGCCGCGCTAGCGCTCGATCCCGGAGGGGGCGGCCGGTTCGGCAGGGCTCGTCAGCATGGCGAGCACACGCTTGTCGAACTGCCACGGAATCGGCGGTTCGGCTACCGCGCGGCGCACGTGAGCGACAAAGGCCTTGCGTGCGATCTCGCGGCCACCGAGCGACGCTAGATGCGACGTATTCTGCTGGCAGTCTATCATCTCCAGCCCCTGCTCGCGAAGGTGGGCGACGAGCGTCGCGAGCGCGATCTTCGACGCATCGGTGACATCCGCATACATCGATTCGCCGAAAAACATCCGCCCGAACGCGACGCCGTAGAGCCCGCCCACGCGTCGCCCGTCGTGCCACGCCTCGATGCTGTGCGCGTTGCCGGAACGGTAGAGCGACGAATACGCGTCGATGATTTCGGCCGTGATCCAGGTGCCGCGCTGCCCGCGGCGCGGCGCTTGCGCACATGCGCGCATCACGCCCGGAAAGTCATGGTCGACGCGCACTTCCCACGCGGGGTCGCGCAGCACGCGCTTGAGCGTCTTGCGCAGCGACGGGGACACCTTGAATTCGGCCGGCGCGAGGATCATCCGCGGGTCGGGGCTCCACCACAGCACGGGCTGGCCGTCCGAATACCACGGGAAGATGCCGCGCAGGTAGGCCTCGATCAGGCGGGACGGCAGCAGGTCGGCGCTCGCGGCGAGCAGCCCCGGCGCGCCGGTCGCGGGGCCGAGCGCGCGTTCGACAGGCGGGAACGGATCGTCCGGGCCGAGCCAGGGGACCATGAGGCGCGGGCTCAGCCGTTGCGCAGCGAGCGGAAGATATCGCCGGTGTGGACGCCGTAGTCGCCGGCGGCGCGATCGGCGAAGAAGAAGCGCAGCGTCTGGCTGACGGTCGGGAACGCGATCTCGTCCCACGGAATGTCGGCTTCGTCGAACAGCTTGACCTCGAGGCTTTCCTCGCCGGCCTCGTAAGCCGGATCGACGAGCCGCGCCAGATAGAACAGATGGACCTGGTGCACGTGTGGCACGTTGAGCAGCGTGAACAGGTTCTGAACCTCGACGCGTGCGCCGGCTTCCTCGAGCGTTTCGCGCGCGGCGGCCTCGGCCGTCGTCTCGCCCATTTCCATGAATCCTGCCGGCAGCGTCCAGAAACCGTAGCGCGGTTCGATCGCACGGCGGCACAGCAGCACCTGATCGCCCCAGACCGGCACCGTGCCGACCACGTTGCGCGGATTCTGGTAATGGATCGTGCCGCAGTGATCGCAAATGAAGCGCTCGCGGTTGTCGCCCGGAGGAATGCGCGCGATGACTTCGTGACCGCAGACGGAGCAGAATTTCATGTCGAGTGGAAGGGACGAGGTGATGCGAGTGTATCACCGGGGCGGGGCATTCTCGAACGCGAGCGCATGCGCGCGGCGCGAAGCGCAACGTGCGAGGCGCGCAATCGCGCGCCGGAAAACAAAAAGCCCGGCGTGGAGCCGGGCTTTTTGCATGAATGGGGACGTTGGTTGCGGGGGTAGGATTTGAACCTACGACCTTCGGGTTATGAGCCCGACGAGCTGCCAGACTGCTCCACCCCGCGTCCGTCGAAGAAATGAATTATATGGACTAACCCGAATGCTTGCAAGCACTTTCTGACAATCGCGTTTCAAGCGCCGGCGGGACGCCGGCAGGGCCGGTACGGCAGGCGCGTGCGCTAGAATCGAGCGGTTTGCTTGTGTCGTTCACGCCTGCAGCGGCGTCGCGCGCGATCGCGTCGGTGCCGTTGCAACACTCACTACTGCATCGACGGATTCATGGACATCGCTCACGATCTGCAATCGATCGGCGCGCAGGAACAGGCGCTCGTGTTTCCCCATTTCGACCCGGCTCGTGCCTGGGCGCTCGGCAACCGGATGCACGCGCTCGCGACGTCGCGCGGCCATGCGATCGCGATCGACATCGTCACGTTCGGCCAGCCGCTGTTCTATGCGGCGCTCGCCGGCGCGACGCCGGACAACGCCGACTGGGTACGCCGCAAGCGCAACGTCGTCGCGCACTTCCGCCGCAGTTCGTATGCGATCGGCCTGCGCATGCAGCAGGCCGGCGCCACGCTCGCCGACAAGCACGGGCTGCCGATCTCCGACTATTCGCCGCACGGCGGCGCGTTTCCGCTGACCGTCGCAGGGGCCGGCGTGATCGGCTCGATCACCGCATCGGGGCTGCCGCAGCGCGCGGATCACGAGTTCGTCGTCGAAGCCCTGTGCGCCGAGCTCGGGCAGGACTATGCCGTGCTGGCACTTGCAAGGAGCTGAGCGATGCAGATTCCGGGTTACGCATGGCTCGCGATCGCGATTGTCGCGGAAGTGGTCGGCACGTCCGCGCTGCGCGCGGCGGACGGCTTCACGCGCTTCTGGCCGTCGGCGCTCGTCGTGGCCGGTTACGGCATCGCGTTCTACTGTCTGTCGCTCACGCTGCGCACGATGCCCGTCGGCATCATCTATGCGGTGTGGTCGGGGGCCGGCATCGTGCTGATCACGCTCGTCGCGATGCTGCTCTATCGCCAGGTGCCGGACCTGCCGGCCGTGATCGGCCTCGGGCTGATCGTCTCGGGCGTCGTGGTGCTGAACCTGTTCTCGAAGATGCAGGCGCACTGAGCGTGCGCCCGCGATACGCCGGATGGCTCACATGACCGATTCCACTGCCGCTTCCGCCGAAGCCGCCCAGCCCGACGTGCGCGCGTATGTCGCGAACCGCATCGGCTATCTCGAACTGAACCGGCCGAAGGCGCTGAATGCGCTGTCGGTGGGGATGATCCGACTGATGCAGCAGGCGCTCGATGCATGGCGCGACGAAGCGGAGGTGACGGCCGTCGTCGTGCACAGCCCGCATCCGCGCGCGTTCTGCGCGGGCGGCGACGTGCGCTTCTTCCACGCTGCGTGGCAGCGCGGCGATCGCGATGCGGTCGACACGTTCTTCATCGAGGAATACACGCTCAACCATACGATCTTCACCTATCCGAAACCGTACATCGCGTTGATGCACGGCGTCGTGATGGGCGGCGGCATGGGCATTTCGCAGGCGGCGCGACATACGGGCGGCCTGCGTGTGGTCACCGATTCGACGAAGATGGCGATGCCCGAAACGCGCATCGGGCTGTTCCCGGACGTCGGGATGAGCTGGTTCCTCGCGCGCACGCCGGGCGCGCTCGGCCGCTATCTCGCGGTGACCGGCACGACGCTCGACGCGGCCGGCGCACTGTATGCGCAGCTCGCCGACGTATACCTGCCTGACGCCGCGCTGCCGGCGCTGCTCGATACGCTGCACGGCGCGCGGATCGACAGCGGCGCGCAGGCCGTCGCGTGCGTGGCCGACGCAGCTGCCGCGCACAAGGTCGTGCCGACGCCCGACACGTCGGCGCTGGCCGACGCGCGCGCCGGGATCGACCGGCATTTCGCGCAGCCCGATATCGGCGCGATCCTGGCGTCGCTCGACGCCGAGCAGGATTGCGCGGCCATCGACGGATGGGTCGAGAAGGCGACCCACGCGATGCGCAGCCAGTTGTCGCCGCTGTCGATGGCCGTGTCGCTCGAAGTCGTCGAGCGCGCGCGCGGCGCGACGATGGCCGATTGCCTGCGGCGCGATCTCGACCTCACGCGTTCGACGTTCGCGCACGGCGACGTGATCGAAGGCGTGCGCGCGCTGATCGTCGACAAGGATCAACAGCCGGTCTGGCGTTTCAAGTCGACGGCCGATATCGACCGGGCCGACGTGCTCGCGATGTTCGACAGCCCGTGGACGCCCGACACGCATCCGCTGCGCAACCTGAAGGACTGACGCGCGCGGTATCGAAGCGAAAAGCAAAAAGGCCGCTTGCATGTGCAGGCGGCCTTTGCGTTTGCGTTTACGGATGCCGATCCGGCTCGGCGGCAGGGCCGGGGCCTCGCCGCAAGCCGCGCGTTATTCGTCGCCGGCGTCGTCCGACATGAACGCGCGCATGAACACCAGCGCACCGAAACCCCACACCGCGTTCGCGGCGAAACCGGCGGCGAGCACCGGCATCATGTTGCCCGACGGCCAGATCCCGCGCAGCGGATCGATCGCGAACACGCGGGCGGCCGTCAGCACGACGCCGCCGAACACCAGCGCGCCGATCCACGGCGCTTCGCGCTCCGGCGACACGCGCAGCAGCCACGCCATCGGGATCGCGCAGCACGCGCTGATCAGCGCGTTCGCGACAAATTCAGGAATGCCGAGCGGCGCGAACGGTTGCGTGGAGAACCCGGCTGCGGCGATCAGGTCGGCCGTATGCAGGAGCGCGAGCGTCGCTTCGCGAAAGAAGAGGGCGGCCAGGAAGCCGGACAGGAACGGCAGGATGACTTTCTGCATCGATGAGCGTATTGCAGGCGCGGCCGGCCGGAGCCGTCCGCGCGAAGTTGTTCGGATAGGTGCGTCATTATAGGGCCCGGCCGATGCGATATTCGCTGGAGCGTCGTGCTAATCACGAAAGCGGAAAACCTAAGCTCAAAAAAATCGTTCCAAAGCCCTGCACCGATCCATAGACTGATTTCCCAGAAACAGCCGTGCAATCGCGTACTCGTCCGCGGCACGGCCTGACCGGCGAGCCATCCCGATTCGAATGCACACCATGCATGCGTCGCTGATTCGCGACGCGAGCAGGGCTTCGTTTTATCCAGATTCCGGCAAGGACAGTCAAGCAGGAGCAGCAGATGAATGTTTTCTGGTTTATTCCCACGCACGGCGACAGCCGTTATCTCGGCACCGCCGAAGGCGCGCGCGCCGCGGATTACGATTATTTCAAGCAGATCGCCGTCGCGGCCGACACGCTCGGCTACGAAGGCGTGCTGCTGCCGACCGGCCGTTCCTGCGAGGATGCGTGGGTCGTTGCGTCGAGCCTGATTCCGGCGACGCAGCGTCTGAAGTTCCTGGTCGCCGTGCGTCCCGGCATCGCATCGCCCGGTCTCGCGGCGCGGATGGCCGCGACGTTCGACCGCCTGTCGGGCGGCCGCCTGCTGATCAACGTCGTGACGGGCGGCGATGCCGCCGAACTCGAAGGCGACGGGCTGTTCGCGGATCACGATACGCGCTACGAGATCACCGACGACTTCCTGAACATCTGGCGCGGACTGCTGTCCGCCTCGCACGATAACGGCGGCTTCGACTACATCGGCAAGCACCTTCAGTCGAAGGGCGGCAAGGCGCTGTATCCGCCCGTGCAGCGCCCGCATCCGCCGCTGTGGTTCGGCGGATCGTCGCCGGCCGCGCACGCGATCGCCGCGGATCACATCGACACCTACCTGACCTGGGGCGAGCCGCCCGAGGCCGTCGCGAAGAAGATCGCCGACATCCGCGCCCGCGCCGAGGCGCGCGGCCGCAAGATCAAGTTCGGCATCCGCCTGCACGTGATCGTGCGCGAGACCGAGGACGAGGCGTGGCGCGATGCCGACCGCCTGATCAGCCGTCTCGACGACGAGACGATCGCCCGCGCGCAGCAGGCATTCGCGAACATGGATTCGGAAGGCCAGCGCCGGATGGCCGCGCTGCACGGCGGCAAGCGCGGCGGCCGCGAGGCGCTCGAGGTGTATCCGAACCTGTGGGCCGGTGTCGGTCTCGTGCGCGGCGGCGCGGGTACCGCGCTCGTCGGCAACCCCGAGCAGGTCGCGGAACGCATGCGCGAATACGCGGATCTCGGCATCGAGACGTTCATCCTGTCCGGCTATCCGCACCTCGAGGAGTCGTACCGCTTCGCCGAGCTCGTGTTCCCGCTGATCAAGGGCAAGGGCGCGGCGCGTCCGTCCGGCCCGCTGTCGGGGCCGTTCGGCGAGATCGTCGGCAACAACTACCTGCCGAAGGCGAGCCAGAGCTGAACGAAGGAGGCCTGCGATGACAACGAAAACGTCGACGACGGGCGCCGCCGTGGCCGCCCGCGCCTGGCGCGGCATCGCGCCGTGGCTCGTGCCGCTCGCGCTGCTGGCCGCATGGGAGGTCGGCGCGCGCGTCGGCTGGCTGTCGACCCGCGTGCTGCCCGAGCCGCTGGCGGTCGTGCGTGCCGCGTGGTCGCTCGTGACGTCGGGCGAGATGTGGGCGAACGTGAAGGTCAGTACCTGGCGCGCGCTGTTCGGCTTCGCGATCGGCGGCGGCGTGGGTCTCGCGCTCGGGCTCGCGACCGGCCTGTCGAAAGCGGCGGAGGTCGCGCTCGATTCGACGATCCAGATGATCCGCAACATCCCCGCGCTCGCGATGATTCCGCTCGTGATCCTGTGGTTCGGCATCGACGAGAAGGCGAAGCTGTTCCTCGTTTCGCTCGGCGTGTTCTTCCCGGTTTACATCAACACGTATCACGGAATCCGCTCGGTCGACGCGAACCTGATCGAGATGGCCAAGAGCTATGGCGTGCGCGGCTTCGCGCTGTATCGCGACGTGATCCTGCCCGGCGCATTGCCGTCGATTCTCGTCGGCGTGCGCTTCGCGCTCGGGCTGATGTGGGTGATGCTGATCGTCGCGGAAACGATCTCCGCGCAATCGGGCATCGGCTACATGACGATGAACGCGCGCGAATTCCTGCAAACCGATGTGGTGGTGGTCGGCATCCTGCTGTATGCGGTGCTCGGCAAGCTGGCCGACGTGCTGGCGAAATGGATCGAGCGCGTGACGCTGCGCTGGCACCCCGCTTATCAATCAGGAGCAAAGGCATGAATGCGACGACTTCGGCGGCCGCCTACGGCCCGCTCGCCGGCGCAGACCTCGAGGCCGAACTGGTGCAGGCACGCGTGACGGACGACGACGCACGCGATGCGGCGATCGTCGATCGGGACGGCGGTGCATCCGTCGTTCCGCTCGCGCGGCGGCGCGCGGGCAGCCCGGCAGCCGACGACGCGGTGACGCTGTCGGGCGTCAGCAAGCGCTTCGGCACGCGCACCGTGCTCGACAACGTCGAACTCGGCATCGCGCGCGGCAGCTTCGTCGCGATCGTCGGCCGCAGCGGCTGCGGAAAATCCACGCTGCTGCGTCTCGTCGCGGGGCTCGAGGCGCCGAGCAGCGGTGCGCTCGTGACGCGCGGCGAGGGTGGCGGCACGCTCGACACCCGGATCATGTACCAGGATGCGCGACTGCTGCCGTGGAAGACCGTGCTGCAGAACGTGATGCTGGGCCTGGGCCGCGGGGCACGCGACCAGGCGCGCGCGGTGCTCGATGAAGTCGGGCTGCTCGAGCGCGCGAATGACTGGCCCGCCCAGCTGTCGGGCGGCCAGCGGCAGCGGGTCGCGCTCGCCCGCGCGCTCGTGCACCGGCCGCAATTGCTGCTGCTCGACGAGCCGCTCGGTGCGCTCGACGCGCTGACCCGCATCGAGATGCATGCGCTGATCGAGCGCTTGTGGCGCGAGCATCGGTTCACCGCGCTGCTCGTCACGCACGACGTGCAGGAAGCCGTCGCGCTCGGCGACCGGATCCTGCTGATCGAGCAAGGGCGCGTCGCCCTCGATCAGTCCGTTCCGCTCGACCGGCCGCGTGCGCGCGCGTCGGCCGCATTCGCGGCGCTGGAAGACCGTGTGCTGCAACGCGTACTCGCCGGCGGGCCGGGCGGGGGCGAGCAGGGTGCGGTGCCTGAGGTGGAGCACGTACGACCGGTCGGGCAGATTCGCTGGGCCGTTTAAATCCGGGCGGCACCGGCCGCCCGTTCTCAGACTTTTTTCTTCGGAGCGATCAACCCGATGAGCATCACTGCAATCAACGTGCGTAACCAGTTCAAAGGCAAGGTGAAGGAGATCATTCGCGGGCCCGTGGTGTCCGAGGTCGACGTCGAGACGCCGTTCGGCATCGTCACGTCGGTGATCACGACGCGTTCGGTCGACGAACTCGAACTGAAGGTCGGCGCGGAAGTCGTCGCGCTCGTGAAATCCACCGAGGTGTCGATCGCGCGCCTTTGAGCGCGTTTCCGGTGCAGGGTGCCGCGGACGGGCCGTCTGGCCGTCCGCGGCGCCTCGGTTTCATGGTCGAGCGTTTGCCTCGGTATTCGGCGTCAGGACGAAGTGCTAGGATGGAACGACACCGACGCCGGAGGCCAACGCATGACCCCCATCCTTTCTCCCGAAGCCATCGTGGCGCTGAAGTGGATCGACCAGTTCGGCGACAGCCGGCCGGTCCCTGCCGCGTTCGACGACGTCGTCTATGCGTTGCTGAACGAAGGGCTGATCTATCAGGCGGCGGCCGACCGTGTCGACCTGACCGCCGATGGCAAATCCGTTTTGTCCAACGAATACGATTGAGCGCACGGCGCCGGCCGCCGCGGCGGCCTGGCGCCGTGTCGCCACGGAGCGAGCGATGGAACCGAGAGGCAGCGATCTCGGCGATTTCAGCGAGCCGTACCGCGGCTACGAGATCGAGGTGAAGACCGAGCAGGTGTGGGACGGCGAGCATGCGCACTACCGCGTGCTGCAGGGCTCGGCCGTGCGGATCGACTGGCGGCTCGTGAAAGTCGACGGGATGCTGCTGACCGAACGGCGCGTGATCGAGCGCGTACTCGACGAGGCGCGGCGGGCCGTCGACGCCGAACTGGGCGACGGCGGGCCGGTCTAGTCAGGCTGCCGGGCCGGCCTGGTCGCGTTGCGGTAAAATGTCGGGTTGTTTCCCGCGCCGCTTGCTGCCCCGAATTCCATGTCCGTACCGTCCTCGCTTCCTCCCCGCCGCGTTTCCGTGGCGCCCATGCTCGACTGGACCGACCGTCATTGCCGGTCGTTCCATCGCACGCTGACGCGCGACACGTGGCTGTATACGGAAATGATCACGACGGGCGCGCTGCTGTTCGGCGACGCCCAGCGGCATCTCGCGTTCACGCCGAACGAATCGCCGGTCGCGCTGCAACTGGGCGGCAGCGAACGGGACGATCTCGCGCGCGCCGCGAAACTCGGCGAGCAGTGGGGCTACGACGAGATCAACCTGAATTGCGGCTGTCCGTCCGAGCGCGTGCAGCGCGGTGCGTTCGGCGCGTGCCTGATGAACGAGCCGCAACTCGTTGCCGACTGCGTGAAGGCGATGCGCGATGCGGTGTCGGTGCCGGTCACGGTCAAGCACCGGATCGGTGTCGACGCGGTCGAGGATTATGCGTTCGTGCGGGACTTCGTCGGCACGGTGGCGGAGGCTGGCTGCGAAACGTTCGTGGTGCACGCGCGCAATGCGATCCTGAAGGGGCTGTCGCCGAAGGAGAACCGCGAGATCCCGCCGCTCAAGTACGACTATGCGTATCAGCTGAAGCGCGATTTCCCGTCGCTGGAGATCGTGATCAACGGCGGGATCAAGACGCTCGACGAAGTCGCGCAGCATCTCGAGCACGTGGACGGCGTGATGCTCGGCCGCGAGGCTTATCACAACCCGTATGTGCTCGCGGGTGTCGATGCGCGCTTCTACGGGTCGACTGCGGCGGTGCCGACGCGCGAAGAGGCCGAGGCGAAACTGATCGAATACTGCGCGGCGGAACTGAAGCGCGGCACGTATCTCGGCGCGATCGTGCGGCATGCTCTCGGGCTCTATCGTGGCGTCGCGGGTGCGCGCGGCTGGCGTCGTGTGCTGTCCGACAACAAGAAGCTCGCGCGCGGCGATCTGGCCGTGTTCGACGAGGCGCGCACGCATCTGAACGACGCCGAAGAAATTTTTGAAAAAAATGCTTTGCAAGACGGAAAAGTCTTCGTATAATCTTGTTCTTCGCTGCTGAACACGAAACGAAACAGCGAAGAAACAAAGCAGTATCAGTGGTGGCTGTAGCTCAGTTGGTAGAGTCCAGGATTGTGATTCCTGTTGTCGTGGGTTCGAGTCCCATCAGCCACCCCAAAATTATCAAACAAAACAGGCGCTTAGGCGCCTGTTTTGTTTTCCACGGTATGAAATTCGGAACGAAAAACGCAATTTCGGAATTTCACTCCGTCGCGTCCGCCGCTTTAACCTTCCGCCTATCGTAGTGTCTGTGCGTTGTGCTCGGGTTCGAGTGCGCCGCGAAATCGTATGCATCGGCCGATCGATTTTCGAGTTTCGTCGTGATCGCGGCCGGACGAATGTCCAGCAGCGAAAAGTAGTCGGCGTGCTTCGTGAGCATCAGCTCCATCCCACCTTTGACCGGCCGGTTGATTCGGTTGGCGATCCGCTGCGCCGCCTCGCGCATCTTCTTTACCTCGAACTCTTTCGCGATCTCAGCGTCATACGCGCCGATGTAGGCATACATCGCGTCTTGCCACACCGACGCCCATCCACTCTTTGAATACATCTGCCCCTTCCGGTTTGGGAAGAGGAACAGGCTGTCGACTTTCCGGCCGCGCTTCGCGCGCTCGACAACGGCATGCAGCCGCGGCGACCAGTGCCGGAGCTTCACGGTCTGCGCTTCGCCTTTCTTTCGCTTTGCGCCGACGACGCGCACGCCGGCGTCCGTCAATCCGGACATGTGGTACGGACGCACTTCGGCGGCGCGGAATCCAGTGAGATAGCAGAACATCGCGGCGAGGCCCATCGTCCGGTACGCCTGATCCTGGCGCAGCGCCCAGAGGTAGAAGCGGAGGATCTGGTGGCGCTCGATAGCGCGAACGTCCTTCTCTGCCTTGTTCTGCATCATCCCGACAAACGGGTTTGCCTTGATGAGTCCCCAGCGGATCCAGTAATTGCACATCGTCGACATCAACGCCATGTCCTTGTTGGCGCCGATCGGCGCGCCTGCCTTCGCGCGCGCGTCGAGGAACTGGTAGCCGTGGATGGTTTCGAGCCGCTGCGGCGCCATGCGGCCGAAGAACCGGATCAGGCGGTCGTAGGCTGAATTGCGCACGGCCTTGCCGTCACGTGATTGGTCGCGAAAGTGCTCGGGGTCGACTTGGTCGCGAAATCGCTCGATCGCTTGGCCGACTGAGTCGGCAATGATCGCACCTTCCTGTATGTCGATCGCGCGACGCTTCGCTGTGCGCTCCGCGATTGCGATCGCGGAGCGGTCGCCGCGTGGCGCGCTGGAGAGGGTTTCGGAGCGACCGTCAGGGTACTTGTACCAAAACGAGATCTTCCGTGCTCCGTTGCGCCGGTACAGACGGTCGATCCCGGTCGATTCATTTTCACGCGAATGCTTGGAGGTTCGGGCCGGCATCGAATTTTGCGGTTTTCTTTTCAACGGAGAGGCCGAGCTTCTGGTCGCGGTACGCGCGCGCGACTTTCGGCAGGCCGGATTTGTCGACGACAAATCGCCAGTGGTTTTGCTCGAGCCACCGCGTCATTGCTGCGCGCTGGTTCGGTTTGCAGCCGACAAGGTCGGCCAGTTCTCCGGCGGTGAGGTAATCACTCATGCTAGGATTTCCGAAAAGACGTCACGGAGACCGATATGTCTCGCGAGTCCGAATGGTTGGAATTTGTGCTGTACGACGACTTTCCTCCTGGCGTGGAATTTCAGGAGGGAAGTCGGGGGAATCACGTCATTGTCGAGTGGGAAATCGTCGGCGCGGACGATGCGCCGCGGCGCAATGCGCCGCTTGTCATCGTGATCGACACGGATGCGATCGATCGATATGAAGCCGGCGATGCAAGTGAGCAGGCTCGGATTGAGCGGCGTGTGCGCGAAATCGTCGAGCGACGTATCGCGCAATACGATCCAGAGGGCCCGGTCGCGGTGCCCGAAGCTTTCGTGATTCAGCTTGACGAGGGCGATTTATAGCAACCGCTCAGACCGGAAAATAAAATCGGGAGTTCGCGCATGACGTTTCTCAATTGGATAGAGACCCATCCGGGGACCGCATCTTGGGCTCAAGCGTTTGGCGCTGTTGTTGCAGTCGGTGCGGCCTTTCTGGTATCGGAATTGCAAGCGAGATCGGCGCTGCAATTGCGCCGTACTGAAAGGGCCGACAAGGTTCGAAGCACCGCCGCCATCCTCGCCTTGGCCCACGAAGCGGTAAGGTTGATGGTCAGTGATCTGCAAATGAAACCGATGAATGCCGCCGCGATAGTCGCTGATGCGCGGCTCCGGGCAGATGCGAGAACGGCATGCAATGCTGTTCTTGCGATTGCGCTCGATTCGATGCCGACAGCGGATGCTGTACGTGCCGTTGCAGCAGCGCAGGCATCCATCAACGTACGCGGTATTTTCCTCAGAGACGGTTCGCTCGATTTCTATCAGAGCATGCTCGCCCCAGTCCAAGCGTTCGTTACCGAGTTGGAATCCGCACGGCAGCAACTGGAAACCGAGGGGAATAGGATTGCGAGCGCGCGTTGGTAGGTCGGTGCCACGTCGCGCTCGAGGCGATATCGGTAACGGCAACAACTACTGATGATGGCGCTCATCGTGATTTTCCCTTCAGGATCTGCACGACGCTGATGCCGGCAGCCGTCAGTGCGTGCGTGCCATTACCAACGCTTTCGGCTAAACCCATTTCGGCGAGCTTGCGCATGGTTCTCGGCTTGTAGGCGTACGTGCCGCGCTTCCAGCGCTCGCATTCACAGAGCGCCTCACGTTGTTGCATGGTCAGATCGTGGGGATCGATCTTGCTGTTTTCACTCACCGGCTATCTCCAGTGCCGATCGGATTGAGCGGGCAATCGATGCCCTTGCAGTAAGCGCCTGCGGGAATGTCGCTTGCACCGCACTTCGTGCACGAGCGTGCACTATCGGGCTTCGCAAGCTCCGGATACAGCTTCTCGCGCAGGTGATCAGGCAGTCCGACCGCGCGGATCGCGAACACTTCGACGTCTGTCAGCATCGGCCGCTCCTAATCGCACAGAAGGATCAAGCGTTGGTTATTCGAGCAGAGATCGTCGCGCCCCTCGACGATTCCGTACCAGCGGAGGTACGCCTCGTCCCCAAAAATGGCTTTCCACATCTTTCCGGGGTAGACGCCGCTCGGCCTCGACGTGGAGTACTCGAGCAGTTTCCAGAACGTCGATCGGTTCATGACCGCGTGTGTATCGTCGACGAGAATTTCGTCGCGCGCCGGCTGGTCCCAAAATCGACCCATCGGATCAGTGATCGGCGGGATCATTGGCTTTCTCCTGCGCCGACATCGCGCGTGTAATACGAGTCGTTCCCGCAGTTCGGACACACGAGCTGCTTGATTCTGAGCGTGCCGGAAAAGCCCTTGGCCAGTCCGCCGTCGACGAGATCAGAGTGCATGCCTTTCCAGCCGCATTTGCGGACCTTCGAGCATTCGATCGGGATGTCGCTCTTGTGCGTAGGCGTGTTGTTGATTTCAGTCATGATGTGTCTTTCAACAATTCCAGTACGACATTTCACAATCCGCCGCGCCTTCCGGATCGTCTTCGAATCCGAAATCGGCGACGTTCTCGAAAGCAGCTTCGGCAAATGAATCGGCGATCCGTTGTTCAACGTTGCCGCGCTGAACGAAGCGTGCAGCACACCGACGTAGCCACTCGGCATCGGACATAGGGCGCGGATCCAAGATGGCTTCGCGCCCGCGCTGAAAAAATGACGGCGTTTTCATGATTGGGCTCCTGCGCGGGCGGCGGTGCGGTCGAGGCGCTCGATCTCGGCCAGCGCAAGCGCGCAAGCTTTCACGAGGTCGCGGCGCGGCGTGGTCGACTTGAACCAAGTCGGCGACCACGGCCACGTATCGGGGCAAGTCGCGTGATACCCGACCGCGCTTTCTGCATAGACGATCGCCGCGAGAGCCATTTCGCAGTTGTCGTGCTCGTCGTCATGCTCCGGCGTCCAGCCTTCCTGCTCAATTTGCCGACGGCGCTCTGCAATCACGTCGTGCACTGCCTGCGTATCGTGTTTTAGCCATGCCGGCGCCTTACCCAATGGTGGCCGCCACAACTCCGCGCCCTCGGTGTACGTGTATCCCTTCGTTTCGAGCGTGCGCACGGCAGCGGCTCCCCGAGCGTCAGCCTGCGCAGGCGGCTGCGGGGCGGCGGTCTTGCGCAGCATGCCGACCACCCACGCAATCTGAGTTGGCGTAACTCGCCAAACTTCGGTTGCGAACGTGGCAGGATGTTCGCGAACGGCCCGTTGCAGCAAGACGATCACTTCTTCTGCGGTAGGAGTCGCCACCGCTTCCGCCGCTATAGCGGGCGAGCGGGTCGCGGCAGCGTCTGTATAAGCGCGCTGGTATTTCGGAAGCAGGTCTTCCCATGCGTCCGGATACCAGTCCGGCATCGACGCGTGCAGCCGCTCGTACAGTGCCCATCCGGCGTTGACGTCATCGCGGCGTGCAGCGGCCTCTACCTCATCGTCGATCGGCGCTGCTGCGGGCTGCTCGACAGGGGATGCGGCGAGCAGCTTACGGAGTGCCGTCGCTGCTTTCGTGTGCAGGAAGCAAGCTGCGTGTTCGAGCACTTCGCGCTCGTCGTCCGTCAGCGCATCAGCGCGGCTTGCGGCATCGCTAAAGTTTTCGACCGACTTGCCGTTATCCTCAGCAGACAGGTCTCGCGCAGAGTTTTCCTGTCCTTCATGCCCGCCCTCGGTCGCCGAGGCCGGGCTTTTTTCGTTCGCGGTGGACATGATCACTCGCTCCAGTAAGACATTTCTTCCCACGCGGCATCAGTCGGGCTGAAGCCTTCCGGGGCGTATTGTTCGTGGCACGTTTCGGCGACCTGCCATGCATCACGGCGGGAGAGACCGCCAAGACGGCGAAGCGCGCGAGCGCATCGCCACGTCCAAGCCAGACGGCGCATATCAGTGGCTCCTTTGGGGAAGTTCTTCTCACTGGACGGTCACGCCTCAAGAAAATGAGATGTCCAGTTGTTCGAACGGCATGTCAGGCCAATAGCGATTCGCTTTGACGGCGTTGACGCGCCAATGACTGACCTGCAGGTTGTGTGGTGCGTGCAGCCCGCAGACTGTCTCACCGTCGAGCGGCACGATGTGGTCGACGACGTGCAGCTCGCCCGTCTCGCGCGTGAGGCGTTGAGCCTCCCGATAGAACGGGCGCAGGTCGGAGAGCTTCACCCAGGGCGGCATGGCGCGACGTTCGCGCATGCGTCGACGGCGCCCGGCGGTTTTTCCCGATGTGATGAGCGGTGGGCGCCGCTTAACGGGCACGAATAGCGGGCCGACGTGGAATCCGCCGACGAGATCCAGCTCGAGGCATTTCATGTCCCGGCTCTCTAGAACGGCAGATCCGGATCGTCGGCCGGCGGCACGGATACAACGCGACCAGGCTTCAGCCTCGGATCGGCGCGCACGCGGATCCGGATCATGTCCTTTCCGGTCATATCGCAGACGTCGCGCAGGTCGAGGAAGGCTTTGTACCTGGCTTTGCTGCGCGTGCTGGCGGTTACCGTGAACCAGGCTTCGTATTCGAACTCGTCGCGCCATGGCGGGAGGCAGCGCCACTCGCGCAACACCGGCGCGTCGACGAGCTCGCCGTATTCGACCTGGTCAACCGGGTGATAGCGACGCTCCTCTTCGCTCTTGTCGCCATCGATGACGACGCAGAGGTAATGGCCGTCGGCATTCACGATTACGCCGCGCTCGCCGTAGCACTTCACTTGACGCCCACGCTCGGCCGGCACGCCGTAGTGCTTGCGGATGTATTCGAAGCTCATTGATCACTCTCCGCTGCAGGGACCGGAAGCGGCCGGACGTGGCCTGTTTTCAGGTTGACGAACGCACCGCACCACGAGATCCGCCCGTGGCGGAAGAACTCCCATAGAATCCCGAGCGCCGGCGTGACAATCGCCTGATTGATGAATAGCTCCTGGCGCTCGAGCGCCTCCGCGAGGCCGCAACTCGGCGTGTTGTCCTCGGGCGCCCATTCATCGACCAGCTCGGGCAGTACGTCATACGGCCAGCGCAGTTTTGAACCGCACCCATCGTGATTTCTGGCAGTTCCGAACACGACCTGGCCGTCGCTCGCACGATTGCCGAGGTCCATCACGTATGCCGCCGTGCGGTGCAGAATGGGCGCGAGCTTTGCGCGCGCTTTGGCGCTGTCGACGCACATGATCGCTATCCCGGGCCCGGCGTGGACGAGTTCCTGTGGGCCGGCTGAGATCGGCCGGGCGATCCAGTCGAGCCCGAAGAACGCGTTCAGGCGGTGGATGAGAACGACGCTCTTGAACTGACCAACATCGGCCGGACTGAACATTTGCCGGCCGATGTTCGCCTCGCTCACGGTATCGCCGTCGAACGCCGTCACGCGCAGGCCGGGATGACCGAGCGCCGTCAATGCGTGATTGAGGCGTGCCAGGCCGGTGAGCATTTGGGAGCCGTTGCCGCCGCAGCCGACCAGCACGACGTCGACACGCCGGTCGAGAAAGTGAGCGGGCGTGATATGCATCATGCGTGCTCCGGCACCTTGAGGATTGCTTCCGCCGGCACCTTCAGCGGGATCGTGATGCCGAGCACACAGAGACGGAACGCGACACACGGTGTGTTGCCGTCGCCGAGGCCTCCGATCACGCCCGAGATTTTCACCTCGCCGGCATCGTCGGCGTCGTCTGTTCCGCTGAAGAAGGCCGGCCCACTCCCGTGGCTATGCAGGTCGATCGCGAGCGAAAGGTGGGGCGGCAGCTCCGGACGTTCGAAAGAAATGGCACCGGGAGACGACGTCGTAACGTGAAGCGCCTTGTAGTCGAGCTTTTGCGCCTCGGCATCCCACACGATCCATGCGGCATGTTCGTTCGGCAGCGCTGCGCGCGCTTCTTCGGCGAATGCCTGCATGAACGGGATCGCGACGCCGAGCCGGCCGAACGCGAGCTCGATCTTCGGCATGATCAGGCCATAGGGCGGACGCGGCGAAGCATCCGGGAGTTTCGTCAGCAGTTGAATCACGTGCAGCCACGGGCGGCGCACTTCGACGAAAATGCCTTCGGCGGTCGCGAGGAAGCGGTGACCGACGTCCTGCAGCGGTACGAATTTCGCGTGCTTCGGGACTGCGACAATCGGGGCGCTGTCGAACAGCGCGGCGTCGAGCGGGAGGTTTTCGTCGTCCTCGGCCGCGGCGATCGCGCGAGGTTGCGCGCGCCGGATCTCTTCGGCGACTCCAGCGGAGAATCGCTCCAGCGCTGCAGCGATACCCTGCAGCCCTTCTTTGGTTGCATCCTGAAATTCAGCGAGCAGCTTTTCCATTTCAATCCTCGTCGGAAGTTTTGCCGATCGCTTCCGCAAGCGTTTTCTTCG
This sequence comes from Burkholderia sp. BCC1988, assembly GCF_905339895.1. Taxonomy (NCBI): domain Bacteria; kingdom Pseudomonadati; phylum Pseudomonadota; class Betaproteobacteria; order Burkholderiales; family Burkholderiaceae; genus Burkholderia; species Burkholderia sp. BCC1988. Next base: position 257,421 of record NZ_CAJPHA010000009.1, on the reverse strand, counting down.
CGTCGATCAGGCGGTCAATTGGGAATTCGGCACCATCGAGTAAATCGAGCCACAGGCGCTCGGCGCCGCCGCGCCTGTGGATAAGTCGCTTGTTGTTCGGGTGAGTGAAGCGGCTGCGGAAGAACGCGTCTTCGAACGGCCTGATGCTGTTCATGTCGATCCGCTCGGGAGTCGGCACGTTGCCGGTGCAGATCAGGCCGTCTTCCCAAACGTTGTAATACGGGGCGTTGTACAGCCGCGTCGCCGGGCCTGGACGGGCGTTTTCGCGCAGCGCGAACACGGACCAGTCGTCTCGGTCGACGATGAACACGAGCGCCGGGTGATTGGCGTCGCCGGCGCGCTCGCCGATCGCGTCCTTCGTCTGAAACCAGACATGCCGCTTGCACGCGGGCACCCACCATGCGAGCTTGTTCGGACCAAGGTAGATCACGCGGTCGTGCACGAAGCCGCGGTAACTGGTCTTGCGCGCGGCAATTTCGGCGATGTCGGCGAGCGCCTCGAGCGTGACCGGCGTACCGGCGAGAAGCATCGGCTTTCCGTCGACGACGCGCGCGGGATGGCGCGTGGCATAGATTCGCGAGCTCGTGCGCGACTTGTAGAAGAGAAACCCGGAATCCAGCTCGAGCTCGTCGTCGCCTTCTTGGCTGATCGTGACGGTCTTCATACGCGCACCATGATTCGGGAGAGTTGACGTTCATGCGCCTCGAACAGCGCGAGAACCCGTTCGACGGCCTTCGCGAGCAGCGCGCTTGACTCCATCGCCTTCAACCAGTTCGCAAAGTCGTCGCCGACAACCTGCAGCGGAGTGACAGACCCTGCGGTGACGTAATCTCCATCGGCCGCATGGTGCAGGAAGTCATCGACCACACGCGTGATTTCGTCGTCGTCACTCCACCGGACAAGCAGAGCAAAATCGATGGGCTCGGCGCCGATGTCCTCGCTACGGAGGTCGGCGAACGGGCCATAGAAGCGGACGATGTTCCAGAGCGCGTCCATCGCATCGACGACTTCCTGCGCGTAGTCGTCGCGCTTCGCGGCGAGCCGCACCTGTCGGTGCGTCAGAACGCGCTTCGGGCGTGCGACCCATTCCGGCATTGCTGCGAAGAACTGGGCGCGCGTGAAGACGTCGGTTACCGATTTGAGCTCGTCCACCGACTTGACGTCGTAGCAGGCCATCATTTCCTCGAGTGCCACCGACTCATCGGCCTCGCCATACCAATACATGTACTCGGCTATCCCCAATGCGTAGCTCGGGGTGATGGAGGTGGGCAACATGCGAAACGCGTCGTAAAGCGTTGCCAGCACGGTTTGCCCGAGGCCGGCGCGGACATTTTCGAGGGCTTGTATTCCGTCTCGAATGTAGACGTGGCGGCATGACACCGGCCCATCCGTCGTCCGGATCGATGCCCACAAGGTGTCGGGCGGGCTGTGGTAGCCGTAGAAGCATCCATCGGGTGTCGGATCGATGTGAAGTTGCCAGTCGAAATACCGCATGCCGTCGGTGATTTGCGTCCACCGGCGGGAAAGTGCGCGGGAGGCGAGCTCGAGTTCGTGCTTCGGCCGCTCTTCCAGATCCGCGTCGGTGATGACGCGCGTATCCAGCAGCGAGAGCGTCAGTTCGCGCGCGAAGGTGCGCCCGACGCCGATCGTGTAGCTGGCAGGCACATCGTCGAGCGCGGGAATGGCAAGCGGCGCGAAACTCACGGCAGCACCGGCATGTGGTTGATCGGAAGCGTCAGGCGAGTGCCGCTGACCGGTGACGTTGCTGCGAGCATGAATCGGCGCATCGGATCGACTGACGCGTCGGTCGGCGAGATTAGGTTCTCGGCGGCCTTGCGCAGCGTTCCGCCAACCAGCTCGGCGCGCAGCTGCTCGAGCGTCATGGCCGCACCCTTCGTGCCGACCGCCCGACGGAACGTATACACGTTGCGATTGCCGACGACTTCCGGCCCCTCGATTTCGGCGTTCACGATCTCCGGATAGGTGTTGCCGTAGAAGTCGCGTACTTGCTGCAGGCTGAAGGCCGGCGACGGATCGGTGAGGCGCGCGCCGTTGTAGCGGAATTCGCGGATGAGCGTTTCGGTTTGCATGTCACGTCCTCAGAGAATGTCGATGCCGTCGTCGTCGTCGGCCGCCGCAGGAGCAGCGTCGGTCGTTGTGGCGGCCGGGGGCGTATTGCCGTCGCCCGTTTGGGACGTTGCGGCTTCGCCGTCCCTGGTTTCCAGCAGGGACGTTTGGCGCGGGTCGACTTCCGGTGCGCCGTCGCTGGGGGCGCCAGTTCCAGCGTCCGCGGCGGGGCCGTCGGTGCCGCTCGGGGTGGGCGCCTGCGGCTTCGGCTTCCGGCCCGGCTTTCCTCTGGTCGGAGCCGGGAGAGCCTTGGGCGCGTCGGTGTCAGCATTCGCTGCGCTGGCGGCGCGCGCCTGCTCAAGCACCGATTGCGAGCCGGGCGCGTAGATCTGCACCGCCTCTGCGAAGTCGCGATCGAGCTCTTCGGGGGAAGCGAGCAGCGACAGCGGGTAGAGCGTCTGTTCAGCTTTTTCGTCTTTCGACTTCGGCATGACGTTGACGCGCAACTGATCGCCCTCGGCGACGACCAGGATCGTCAGCGAGGCGTTTTGCGCGAGCGGATAAAGCGACGTGAAAAGTGACATGATTTCCTCGGTGTAGGAGCTTGAGATCAGGCAGCAACAGGGTCGTAGTTGCGGTCGGCGAAATCCGGATCGCCCGGAAACCGTTCGGATCCGTCGCTACGCAACCAGCAAAACAGGGAGCCACGGCGGTGGGGGAACCAGTAGCCCGCACAATCGCAGCGCATCTTTCTCGTGTCGCGCCGATTCATCCAGCCGTCGACGCGGTAACTGCGCCGCCCGCAGCAGCTGCATTGCGGTGGCTTGGTGTAATCGGTCAAGCGCTTGGGAAGGCATCGACGCGTTGCGCAATGCCGGCATCGGACGTGACAGCGCATGGTTGGAATAAAAAGGGCCGCTCACCAACGGGGGCAAGCGAGCGGCCAACGGGGACTATTCGAAATCGCCGGCTGCGCGATCCTTGCCGCTGACCGTGGCGAGACGCATCCGCGGCGGCGGGCGCCAGCCGGACGGCCTGGCATCGTGTCGCTGATGAGCCCATCCGCCACGATCAATCCGAGCGCGGCATCGGGCGAGCGCGAGGGCGACCATGCACGGCGGATCGTTGCCGGGTGAACCGCTGCAGCCCAGCTCAACGAGTTCACGGGCGAGCACTTCAGCGTCGACGGTAATTTCGTGAGCCGGCACGCGAGCGGCACGGGCATTCATACGGCACCTGCGGTAATCGACGCCGCCAGACCCATCCCATCGGAATCGGGTGCTGCGGCATAGGCAAGCAGGAAGGCGACAGCGAACCCGAAAATCATGGCGAGTAGCGGGTGTCGATCAAAGAAGGAACCTTCGTCTCGTTTCATCGCGGCACCTTGAGGTCGGCGAGTAGGGATTTGATGCTGCGGCGGGCTTGCTCGAGCGACTGCGCTTGCTGGGCCGCGTTCAGGGCACGTCCGAGTGCGTCAAGCTGGCCGGCGTGGTAGCGGCGCTCGGCGGCAGCGTGGTCGGGCAGTGCAGTTTTGCTGTTCGGACGCTTGCTCATGCCGCGCCCCCGGCGCGCAATGCAACGCAGACCAGCCAGAAAATCCCGATTGCGATTCCGTAGGCGCCCACCGTGGCGATTGCTCGCAAGCGGCGGCGAGGGAACGGACAGGCACGGAGAAGGGCGTTATCGCCCTTGGTACGTAGGAATACAAAATTAATTATTTGCATGTCGTTCCCGTTCTGGTTGAATTGATCAGATCAGTTGCCCTCAAGGGCGCGCACTCGGGTAGGTGCTGCTGCGCTGGGTCGATGGATGCGGAGGATCCGCGACCGAATGCGCGCTCTTGAGGGTTCGGGTTCCCATTTGGCGCCGATGCACTATCCTCAAGAGAGGTGGGTGCGCCACATTGCCGTATTGATCAAGAATCGGTTCTTGTCAGACGTAAATGCGCGGAGACATGACGCTCGCCAAATTGAGTATTGGCGGTAGCGGTTGGCCGGGACGGGGCCGGTATTAGGCTGGGAATTTGTATGCGAATTGATCCCTTACCCCCGATGCAATCCCTCGTATACTTCGAGGCGGCGGCTCGACATGGCAGCTTCAAAGGCGCCGCCAAGGAACTCAGTGTCACCCAAGGGGCTATCAGCAAACAGATAGGCAAGCTTGAGAGCTATCTGCAGACGCCCCTTTTCATACGCATGCCGAACGCACTAGATTTGACCGACGAAGGTCGAAAGTACGTGCGAGATATCAGGGGGCTACTTGGCCACACCTCGCAAGTCACTGCGGCGCTCATGAATAGCCCAAAGGCGATGGCCATCACGATCTTGTGCGATGAGGAGATGGCGCATCTATGGCTCGGGCCAAATCTACCGAAGTTTTGTCGGGAGAATCCAGACATCGCGGTGCGTATCGTCGTCCGCAAAGGGATGGACGTCTTCACCGCCAGTGAATTTGACCTCGGGCTCTTCTACCTTGGAGATAGAGAGAAGATCCCTCAAGGCCTAACGCAGGAAAAAATTATTACCGGACGATTTGGAGTTTATTGCTCGCCATCCTATCTTGGCGGAAAGCTTCTTCAGCCTGGCGAATTGGTGAACAAAACCCTGCTCGTCGACGACGACGTTCTTCATTTGACTCATTGGCAAACGTGGTTCCAGGTCAATAACGTCAATGACCCAGTACACAGCCGCATGATTCGAGCGAATAGCTATCCGCTATTGGTCAACATGGCAATTGCCGGGCATGGGGTAATCGTTGGTTTTGACTACCTATACTCGCGTCTCGTTGGGACTGGCGAACTCGTCCTTGCGAGCGAAGCTACTGCCGATTTCGGCGGAAGCTATTACATCGTGCATCCCCTCGACTGCCGCCGGTCGCCGTCCGCGATGAAGCTCTTCAATTGGCTGGTAGGGATTTTCCGACAGAAACTCCCTACTGTTTAGAATTCCAGGATATTCCAAAAACGAGATCTTACACAGAGAATATTTCGTGCTAGGAATTTTCGAATATGCAATACCATTACTCCCCAGGGAGCAGCGCTCCCGATACAGCACAAACGGATTGGGGAGCATATGCAAGGGCACGCGGAACAACACAGCATCGTCCACGGTGAATCAATCGACGATTCGTACAACGGAGTTTCCGCCCGTGCTGACGCTTGCTCGCTCAACGACGGAGAACGCTTGATGCTCGTCGCACCGGCCCGGCTACACCCGGTCATGCCGGCTCCGGACTCGGTGCGAGGTTTGTGCCGATTACGACGCCATCGACACGTATTGCTGGCTGTCTTGCGTCAGGCTCGTTCGGGTCTTGCATACCGCCGCGGCCTTCCGCAGCGTCCGTCCTGATTCACGACGCAGATCGCGCCGGCCGGTTTCCCCGGCTTACCTTCGGTTGTTAAAGAGCGTTCCGCTTGCGCGGTGGCGCAGCGAGTGGTGCTGCGTTGGAGTGAACTATCACATACGTGATTATGAATGTCAACACAAACGTGATTTTGATGGGGAGCGGGTGCGGCGATCTCTGACGATGCTCGTAAAAGGCCTCTGGATTTAGGGGTAGGATACTGTATGGATATACAGTGGTTTGATTGGTTGGGGCGGAACGGTGATGAAAGGGAACTTGAGAGCAAAGCTCCGGTGCAGGCCGGGGGACCTGGCGCGGATTAGAAAGGCATGGAACGGATTGCTGGAGGGGAGGCTCGTACTCGTACGGCACTCGTACAGCGAAACCGAATGGTTGGTACGGGTGCTTGATGGGCCCGCGTTTGGATTAAGCGAAGATCGCAGGCGCTATGTCGTCACACAAACTCTGATTGCTGACGATTGGGCGTTGGAGCCGTTGGGCAGGGAGCCTCAACCGCCAAACGCAGACGCTGTCACGGATTCAGTCGCCCAATAGGTTCATTTTCCTCAGGAAGCATCCTGAGCATCAAGTTGAAGGTCTGGGCTGGCTCGCCCGCCCTGTCGGCGGCGAGAACCGCGTCGATGAGTGCTCGGGCCGCTTCGCTTGCAGCCTCGACGGCTGAATCGTAGTTCGGGGATTGGTCGCCACCCGGCTGGGGTTTGCCTTTCCCCTCCGCGAGCCACAGAGAATCTACACCCAAGGCGGCCGCGATTTGCGGCAGCCGTCGGGCGCTCTGACGAGTCCCGGCCTCCAAGTTCCCGATCGTCGATTGGGAAACCCCGGCCTTATCACCCAACTGTTCTTGAGATAGGTGCGCTTGGGTCCTCGCCCACTTAAGTCGGTCTGCAAGAGTGTACATATCACAATCGTAATTGAACGGCTCATCTCATTTGTGTTGACTGGCGAAAACACAAATGTGATACTTGGGCATGGACATCCAAAAATCCGTCGCGGACCTTCTGAATTCCGGCCTCACGCAGGCGCAGCTCGCTGCGTTGGTCCCTTGCTCGCAATCGCTAATTTCCGCCTTGCTGAACGGGACCAGAGGGTCGCGGGCCTCGTTTCGAATCGTGGACAAGCTGACGAAGCTGCATCGGTCCCGAGTTGAGCTCACTCAACAGCAGGAGATCGCGTGAAATCGTTACGGTCGATTCATGCTCTCGGCAAGCCGAGTGAACTCGTCGTACGACGTGGCGCCGGAGAGGAACCTCTCTTTGCAGACGCGACATTCCCGCCCGTTGACCGCACCCATGTAGAAAGTCGGCTGGAGCGTGGATTTGATCCCTTTGCTTTCGAAGCACGGCTGGCAGAGGTAGTGCGTGGCGTCCGGCGTAGTTGGCGGGAGTTCTCCGCTCGGTACTGCGGAAGTCTTGCGCTGGTACGCGCGAAGGCCGTTTCCGATGTCGACCAAGTGGTATTCACGCCGGTCATCGAGGGCCTGCTCCATTTCTCGCAGCTTCTGGATGGTTTCGAAATGCTCTTGCTGTGCCCGGAACAACTCAGCCTGCTGCGCAAAGAGACTGTCCTGTGCCTTGAGGATCTGGTCGTTGAGCTGACTCACGATTGCTGCCATCTCATTGAAATCGCGGACAGCAAGGGCAGCTTTACCAAACTCGCGGGCCATGCCCAATGAGGCGAAGGCGGCATTGATAAGCGAAAGATCCATGAGGGTTCCTTCAGAGATGAAAGTGGAAAAGGTTTGTGTGAGAGCTGCTGATTCTACGGCGAGAGCCGGAACCCTCGCCCCGCAACAACAGGAGATCGCATGATGGCTCGTGACCTGCTCCCTGAGCATGGAGACGCATGTCGTCGAATTTTTGAACAGTGCGAGCTGTTTTGGGCCGCATTTGTCGGCCCGCGGCAACCGGCCTCCTTGCGCGATTCAAACGTGGGCTATCGGGTCACGTTTCGCACCAAGGAGGCTTGGGATGAGTATTGGGCGTTGGAGTTGGGGAAGTTTAGTGGACGCCCCCGGACCGAAAGTGAGGTGCGCAGACGCCAAGAGCTGTTCCGTGACGCCGAGCTGTTTCAACAAGAGCTAGATCGCCGGGTTCAGTAACCGTGGATTCTTCGATTTCTTGTGCTTCGACGACATTGAGGACTTTCCAGTGTTCGGCATTCAGATCGGCGGCGAGCCTGCGTTGCACTTCATAGGGATCATCGCCGAACGCAAATGCTCGAATGCGAACGAAAGGCGCGTTGCGGACGGCCGGATCGGGATGCTCGGGGCGCGCTTCAACGTCGTAGATAAAGGCGTACAGGTTCATCGGCAGGTTTGATTGAGTCATGCGTATCCCCTTTATGGGTGGTTGAAGAGGTGAGAGTCAACGATCGTCGCATAGAGGTGGATACGCATTCCCTAAATAATGTCAGGACAGTTTTTTGGTTGTTGACAGGTATTTGAAACGAGTGGTCGCAATTTCAGTTTAAGCAACAAAATGGACGATTGTTCATCACGTCGATTCGTTGTCGGTTGAGTCAGTGGCATCAGGTTACGTGACGTGACCTTCAAGGTCATTCAGGAAGTTTTGAACGGAGTTGCATCGCAATGAGCACGATTGAAGTGGTCCGCAAGCCGAGCATTGAGCGGGCTTTCCGGGAGGCGCTGAGTGATCCGCGCAGCCGCGGGCCGGTTGCCGACGCGCTCGGATGGGACGACTCGCAGGTCAGTCGTTTCTTGTCCGGCCAACTCGGCATTCCCATCAACAAGATCGACGCCGGCATCGCGTCGCTCGAGCTGCGCGTCGTATCGCGCGAATACCTGGATGGTTTGTCGACGATGAGCAAGGTGGGCGTGAACTGTCACTGCGCACGAGAAGGGTTCGGCGAGTGCGGCGGCCGGTGGTGATGTAAGGGCGGGGTTCCGTCAAAAGCGCTTTCGCGGCGAGCGCTTTTGCATTGAATTAGTAATCCTATTTTTATAGTGAATATCTTGCGATTCGAGCGAAGGGCGAGCGAGGCTGACTATGCGATTCCTCTTTGAACGCGCGGCATTCCGCGCAGGTTGGCATGCCGCGCGCGCCGGTACTCCCTTCCATGAAAACCCGTTCGTCCGTGGCGCGCTCGCTCGTTTCGAGCGGCAGTGGGCTTGCGGCTGGGCAGCGGCGAACGACTATCCGGGCAGCTTTCGCGATTGGGAGTACTTCGGCGGGATGTTTCTGGCCGCGCACGTGCGGGAGGCCGCGTGACGGCAATCACGTATCGGCGATGCGGTACTGCACATCGGCGACTGCCGCGTGGCGCTTACGCAGATCGATACCGCATCGGTGGATGCGATCGTCCGAATACGGGCTTTGTGAATAGGCCCCGTGCATAGGAGCAGCAATGGCAAAAAACAGTATTGACGTCTACGGCGCGAAGGGAAAGGGCAACGCGCTCGACTTCGATCCGGACACACTTGTTCTCGTAACCGATCCGACCCATCCGCTTTTTGACGAGCGCGTCCACTGGCCGGTCGACGAGAGCATGGTCCGCAACATCATGTTTCAAGGCGTGATTCAGCCGATCGAAGTGACGAAGGATCCGGAGACCGGTGAAGTGCAGGTTGTTACCGGGCGGCAGCGCGTGAAGGCGGCCCGAGAGGCGAATCGGCGCCTCGTCGATCGCGGGCAACCGCAGATCACGGTGCCGGGGATCGTTCGGCGTCTCGGGCGCAACGAGCGTGCTTCCGTGTTGTCAGCACGGGTTGCAAGCGAGAACGCAATTCGCCAACAGGAGACACCGCTCACGACGGCCGCGAAGATGGCGCGCCAACTGAGCATGCGGTCCGAGGATGACGTTGCAATCCTGTTCGGCTGCAACGTCCAGACTGTCCGGGCGACGGTCGCGCTGCTCGAATGCTGCGAAGCGGTTCAGAAGGCCGTCGACGCGGGGCAGATCAACGTTACGCACGCGCGGAAGCTCGCGAAGCTCGAACCGGTCGAGCAGCGGGAGAAGGTGCGCGAGCTCGTCGCGGCCGGCGAGGGTAAGACTGGTCATGCGCGTTCGCGTGCGCAGCGGGCAGTCGTCGACAACGGGACGCCGCGGGTGCGTTCCCGCAAAGAGATCACGACGGAACTCGAGCAGGCGACAGGCGAGCGCGCAGCGGCGCTTCGATGGGTGCTCGGTATCGAAGTCGCTGACGCTGCGACCGGGGGCACGGCTGCATGAGGCAAATTGAAGAATTGTCGCGCGCTCTGGGCCAGGCCGGGTCGGTATCTGTCACCGATGCAGTGGCATCAGAGCCCGGCGCGGCGGCCGACGTGTACGTGCAACGTGCCGGGCGCCGTTGTATTTCGTGCGGCTCGACCACGGACGACCGCGGCGAACTGCCGTGCGGGCATTGAGGCTACGGTCATGAGCACGATGATCATGTCTCAATGCTGGCCGCTTGGCGGAATGTCGATCGCGCAGAAAGCGGTGCTGATTTCGCTCGCGGATAACGCGAACGATCAGGGCGTTTGCTGGCCGTCAATTCCGACCATCGCGAAACGCGTGTGTGCGTCCGATCGCGCGGTGCAGAACGCGATCAAGTGGCTTGAGTTGGCCGGGATTGTTGCTGCGAACCGGACGAACGGCCGGCATACGAGCTACACGATAACCCCCGCAGCATATTCACCCCCGAAGGATATTCACCCCGGCACCAAATGCACCGGCGAAGGAAATGCACCCGCGAACACCGTGCACCACACCCCCGCGGGAGATTCGGGGGACCCCGGCACGGCGTTCACCCCACCCCCGAACGAGGTGCCGTCTAACCGTCAAGAACCTCCAATGGAACCGTCAGGGAACCGTCAACCTGCGCGGCGTGCGCCGCGAGTTGCGTTGCATGCCGAACTGCGAGCGGTCGAATTGCCCGCTTGGCTGCCGTCGGACGCATGGCTCGACTGGTGCGAACACCGGGAGGCGAAAGCGGCGGACAAGTCGGCGCCATGGGCGCACGCGACGGCGAAAGTCTCGATCAAGCGGCTGACGAAGCTCCGTGACGGTGGACACGATCCCGTTGCTTGCATCGACGAGGCCGTGCTGCGCGGCTGGACCGGGCTTTTCCCGGCGAAGGCCGATCCGGCTGCCGCGTCGTCGACGTCGGGCGGCTCTGTCCCGCCGGACTGGTGGAAGACCGCGCCGGGAATCCGCGAGCGTGGCAAGCAGCTCGGCGTCGAGGAAAGGCCGAATCAGGTGTTCGAGCAGTACAAGGCGCGCGTGTTCAAGGCGGCCGGTCCGGGCGAATGGATGGAGGACATGCTGCGGACGGTCGGTCGCGAGAGCGAGGAACGCTACGACGCCCTGTACGCGTTCTTCAACGACATTCCGCGTGAACCGGGCCAGCAATGACGGCGCAGGCGTGTCTCGATCGGTTCCTGGCCGCAGTGCGCGACGCGCGCGCGGGCCGAAATGGTAAGGCGCGTGCGCTGATCTCGTCGGTGCGCGAGCGGCACGGTGATGCGGCGGCGGAGATTGCACGTCGTGAGCTGCGGAAATACGTCGATAGCGGGAAGAGGGCATGACGAAGCGAACAACCTGGCCTATGCGGATCGACACTGATGCGAAGACCGTAGGAACGGCACGAGTGCGGGATAGCTGGGCCGTGGGCCGCAGCTCGGCGGCGCGACAGATCATGCGGCAGACCGGCGTGCAGCCGCCGTCGGAGTTCGACGACATCGCGGACGGCATCGGTGCGCCCGCGATTGCCTCGAGCATCGCGCGTTCGGCGCACGTCGCAGCTGAGATTGGCGTGCCGGCGCCGCTTTCGAAGGCGATCGCGAATCTGACGAAGCCGGCCGCCGCGCCGAAGTACCGCAACAGGAAGTGCGAACACGACGGCATTCGGTTCGACAGCGAGAAAGAGCGGGCGCGGTATTTCGAGCTCGTGCGAATGCAGGCGGCCGGCTTGATCCGGGATTTGCGGCTTCAGATTCCGTTCGTGCTGACGGAGCGCATGCAGCGGGACGACGGAAGATGGGAGCGCGCGTCGAAGTACGTGGCCGATTTCGTCTACGTCGACTGCGAGACGGGAAAGCAGGTGGTCGAGGATGTGAAGTCGCCGATCACGCGGAAGAACCCGACCTATGTGCAGAAGCGGAAAGACATGTTGGCCGTGCACAAAATTTCGATAAGGGAGGTGTGATGGAAGGCAAGCGCCCGTGGCGAAAATGGAGCGAGCAGGAAGAGGCAGATCTTCGGCGCGTATGGGTGGCCAACGGCCCGATGAAACAGTACCTAGACCTGTTCAATGGCCGGCGCGTCGAAGCCGTTTTGACGCACGGTTTGCAGATCGGCTTGGGCGTTCGACCGAACCGGAACGCGCGAGTCCGTGATCCGAACGCATCGGCGATCCTGCGAGTGCTGGCACAAGGTCCGATGGAGTCGCTCGAGTTGTCGGCGAAAACCGGGATCTCGCGCCGCACCGTCATGAAGCATCTGAAGGTGTTGCACGCAGCTGGCCAGGTCCACATCGCGCGGTGGGAGCGATTCTGCGCAAGCGGGTACCCGGCACGCGTCTATGCCGTGGGCAAGCGCAAGGATGCACCTCGCCCGGCGGTGCGTACGCCGGGGCAGAAATTCCGCGATCGCATGACGTACCTGCGAGAAAACCAGCCGGACGAGTACATGCGCGTGATGGTGCGGCGGCGCGCGAATGCCGCGAAGCGTACCGGCACCGCACAACGTGACATCGCAGCGCGGGCGCTGTTCGGGACGGCGGCAGCATGAGGAAGAAATTCACGCTCGGAACGCTCATCGCTGCAATGAAACCCGGCATTCGCTACACAGCGCATGAACTGGCTGCGTTGACGGAGATGCCGGTATCGACGATCCGCAACTTGCTCGGCAGTGATCCGGCAATCACGCGGCTCGACGTCAAAACCATACAGAGCGCGCGTCGCTACTCGATTGCGGGAACGTGCGGCGGGCCAGCACGGCCGGATACGCGAGTCGGTCCGAATCTGACCAGCACTCTCGCCGGCTATCAGCAATCGTTGGATGCGCGTGCATCCCTTGCGATGTTGGTGCGGCGGTGCGGCTGATGAAGCGCTCCGGTTTCGGTCCGCGCAAGAAGCCGCTCGCGCGCGGTTCATGGTCCCGAAAAAGCTCACCGCTTCCGGAGCAGGCACCGCGGAAGGTGGCGATGAAGCGCAGTGCGAAGCGGCCGACTGTCGCCGAAGGCTCGAAGTACTTGGCGGCTTGCCGCGGTGAGCCGTGCTATCTGCGCGTGCCAGGCGTCTGCCGCCTCAACCCGCTCGACGACACGGTGGTGCCGTGCCATTCGAACCAGGGGCGCCACGGGAAGGCCGGCAACCTGAAGGCGAAAAACGAATTCACTGTTCCGGGCTGCATGTGGTGTCACGCATGGACCGATCAGAACCGCGTCGGCACGCCGAAACAGGTCAAGTTCGACACGTGGGACCGGGCATACGAGGAATGGGCGCCTGTGCGCGCGCGAAAGATGGGTATCAATCAACCTGAACAGGAGGTGGTCTGAATGGAAATCGTATTACTTCTCGCGCTGAACTTCGGCATCAGCTGGTTCAACTGCTGGTCGGTTGGCGGCATCTGGAACGAGTCGAAAGCGCTCGGTGGCTTCGTCCGCCTGCTTGCGTGGTGCGGTGCCGTCCAATCGGCGATTGGCTTCAGCAGCGTAGGTGGCTTTGTTGCTGGGTACGCGCTGTACGCGACCGGCCATTTACCGGCGAGGGCTGCGACCGGAGCCATGTCGCTCTGGTACTTGCTCGTTATCGTCCCGCTAGTCGGTACGGGGCTGATCATCACCATTCAATCGTGGATCGTCGCATTCCGGACGCGCAGTCTGCTGGATATGGGAACGGCTGCGTACAACACCTTCGCGCAGATTCATAACATTGCGGGCGCCGTCGACGGCATTCCCAGCGCGCTCGATAGCGTGTCCAAGCTGTTCGATAGCAAGGACGACGATGGCGGCGCGGTTGCGCTGCTGGTGCTCGGGTTGGTGTGTTTCGCATTGGCGAGCGGCGTGGTCCTGACGGTTGTGCTGATCAAGCGCTATTCGGGGCGCCTGCCGCTTCCTGTCCGTCGACCGGAGGCAGCTTGAGGCTTGTCGTGAAGATGTCACTTCCGGCGACGCGCCATTGGCGCTTTTTCCGCGAGAGCTACCAAACGTTCGAATGCCGCGCGGTTCGCCTGCGCGGCCCGGTTCGCCGCGGCACTCCCGCGAAACCTGCGACGGCTTGGATCTATGCGGACGTGATCGTGCCGGACAAATACCGCGATCAGGCTGCGCCGCACGCATGGAATCCGGACGGAACGTATCCGGTTGAGGTGCCCGTGAATTGGAACGCGCGGACGTTGGCTCCGTTTCTCGTTCGAATGGACGCAGGCGAAACCGAGTTTGAAGTGGAGAACCAGAAATGACGCCGGCGAAATATCAAGCCGCCGTGAGCGGACTGTCTGCGATCGCGAAAAAAGTCCTCGATATGGTCCCGATTCAGGAGGCGTGGTCGCGTTCGGAGATTGCGGGTCATCTCTTGCGGGTAACGAAGAGCTCGCCGGACGCTGCGGTAATCGATGGGTGTCTTCGCCGACTGAAGGATGCCGGGCTGATTCGCGAACCGAGCCGCGGTCGCTATCAACGAATCGAAGTTAGAGAGAGGGAGGTATTGAAGGTGCCGGATCAAAGAACCGAACAAACTGCTGCGGCGGCCGATGAGCAGGCAGTTCTCCCGATCGATATCCTGTCGAAGATCGCCGAGCGCGCACGGTCGATAGCGACGGATCTCGTGATGCTCGCATCGGACATCGAGACGGCTGCGCTTACGATCGAGCAGGGCAATGCCGAGAACGCGGCCAACCTCGAAAAGCTGCGTCAATTTCAATCCATTCTGAAAAGCCTGGCATGAGCGCTGCCGCATGCATCTTATATAGCGACGTGCCCGAACGATTGATGATATCGGCGATCCGTCATCGCGACGGGGTGACGGAAGCGGATCTCATCGCGTTCGATGAATGCCCGTTCTCCGGCGAGATCACGGAGACGGAGCACGGCATGCAGATTTCGTTTCCGTGGCCGCGCAACCGGACGATGCGCCATGCCATAGGTGACTGGCTCACGCATCACGGCATCAGTTTCACAGTGGTGATGTGACGCTCCGAAATACTAGATGCCCCAATGGGACATGCCGCGAGGAAACGCAGAACATGAGCTGTACACGGAAATCAGATATTGAAACGCGGCTCGACAACTGGGCGCGCGCGCAGCGTAGTGGGCCGGGTGGCGGAGATGGAATGGTAGCGAACATCTACTTCCCATCGGTGCGAGGGGAAACCATCGATTCGTCGATTGACGTCAAGGATGCGGCAGCGGTTGAGACGGCAGTTCGTAAGCTGATACCGCTCGATCGGAAGATCCTGCAAATGCACTATGTGTGGCGTGCGTCACCCCCGGTCATCTGTCGACGTCTCGGATTGAAGGTTCGTCCGACGACAATTTTCGATCTCGCGCTCGCGCACGCGCGCCGAGCTGTGGAAGAGAAGTTGATCGAGCCGCGCCCGGTGTATGTCTCGATGCAGTCGATAGTTGACAAGATGAACAAGGGGCTTGCGGATTCAGATTAGGTCTACTAAAATTCGTAGAACAATTTGATTCCGGTATTTACCGAGTGACGCGGCCTGTTCCGGGCCGTCGCTCGTCTGAAGATAAGGCCCGCCACTGAGCGGGCTTTTTCGTTTTCACGCATGGCGATTGTCTGCGCTATCCCGTCTGTTGTGGCCGGGCTCTGGGGCGGCACAACACAGTCGCCAGTCGTGAGGGCGAAGCGCTTAGTGCTGACGGGCTGGCCGTCGCGCGGGCGCCAGTTGACGCCGGATACGTTTGTGGACACGCCTACCATGAAATACCTCTACTATCCCGACACCCTGCGTTATGCCGGGCAAGTGGATGACACGACGACGATTCCGTTTTGCCTCACGGTTGCGCCGCCGGCGAACACTGATCCGAATAGCGTTGTTGTGGCCGACGTCGCGAACAATGCGTGGATCGTTCGGCCACTGAACGTCGCGGAACTGGCTGATGTCCGGACGGCGAAACTGACGGATTTGGCGAACTCGTACGCACTCGCGACGCAGCAATCGGTGGGCTTCACAACGCAAGCCGGGGTGCAAAAGACGTATCAAGCGGATTCGCAGAGTGTCTCCAACCTGCAGGCGATGCTGATTGCATTTCAGGCGGCCGGCGCGACACCGCAAGGTTTCTATTGGGTGGCCGCCGACAATACGCAGGTGCCATTTACCTACGCTGATATGCAGGGGCTCGCGCAGGCGATCGGTGCGCAAGGCGCTGCTGCATTTCAGCGTCTCCAGTCGCTCAAGACGCAGGTGAGGTCTGCGGCGACATACTCGGCAATCCAAGCCGTAGCTTGGTAGGCAACGACGTCGACTTCAACCCGTTGAAAACCGCATGATCAAACTGGACGTGAAGAGCAGCTTCGAAAAGCTTGGCTTGAAATTCCGGATGTTCTCGCGCGATCTTCCGTATGCGACGTCCCAGGCACTCAATACCGTTGCGTTCGAGGCGCAAAAGTCGATTCGAACCGACACGCTACCCGGGACGTTCACGCTGCGGAACAAGCGCACGCAGAGCGGCATCGTCACGGAGAAGTCGACGAAACAGAATCTGACGGCGATTGTCGGCACGACCGACTGGTGGACTGCGCAGCAGACCGAAGACACAGCCCGCCATGCCGGCGACGAAGGCCGTGAGAGTGTCAAGGTGCATGGCAAGCCGTATCTTGCGATTCCTGTCGGCGGTGCGCCGGCCAAAGTCATTGCGAAAGGACAGCGTGCCAGCGCACTGATTGCGAAGGGTAAGGCGTTTGTCGTGCCATTGAAGTCGGGGCTCTACGCTGTTGTTACAGGCGAAGCCGGCGTCGGTCATGGAATCGTGCCGCTCTTCATTCTGAAGCCGCAGGTGAGTATCAAAGAGCGCCTGCATATGCAGCCGACGGTGGACGCCGTGATTCGGAAACGCTTCGATGAACGCCTGGCCGCTGAATTCGAACGCATCGCCCGCAAGGCGGCAGGCTAGAGCCGCCGTTCTCGCCGTGCTCCCGCGGGTCGGGGCCGCCGCCTGCGCCGCAGAAGGCTATATGAAAGGTAGTGCCGAAACGGCGCGGGTCCTTGCCGGCGCGATGGCAAACCGCGGGGAATGCTGCGACGCGCGATATTTAAGTAATTTTCGGTCCTGAAACGAGCCCAGTCACAATCACAAATAGTGCTATTGCGGATTTCGCAATAATCCGCAGCGCCTTTCTGCATGCGGACTGCAGCGATTTTCGACTTCGGGATTTGTTGGCGCATCCGGCCCTCAACCCCCTCAAGTTTGTGACTGAGAAAAAACAAGGTTTTGTGATGAGCGAGACGCCGAAGGTAGCGGAGCCGGACTTCGAGGTAACTGTCCATTGGCTTACAAAATTCGGCCCGTATTCGTCACGCGAGCAGGTGATCCGCCTCGTAGCTGATGGTGTAACCGTCAAATCCGGTCGGGGCCGCTACCTCGCGGGGCTGAGTCTGCGCAATCTTTGGCGGCGTGAGCTGGATAAGCAGGCCGCCGCCCAACTGGACGACAAAGACCCTTACAAGCAGGCGCAGATCGACAACCTGCGCAGCAAGACGCGCCGGAATGACCTCGATCTCGCCAAGCTTGAAGGCGAATTGATGTCCGTCGCGCAGCACGTCGAGCAGATGGCGGATCTGTCGAAATTCTTTGCCACCTTCCTTGACACGCTCCCGGACGTCCTGGAGCAATCGGCAGGGCTGTCCCCGGAGCAGGTGACCGAGCTTGCCCGCAAGATCGCGCATGTTCGCGGGGACCTGTACAAGAATGCCCTATCAATCGTTGTACCCGACAAACAACCTGTCGACGGGGCGGATGGAAGCGGCGGAGACGCTGGAAATCCTGCTCCCGCCAAAGCGGGACAAGGTAAGCGAAAGCGCAATAGCAAACCTGCGGATTAGCACCCCGGGCGGTTATGAGGGGCCGTGGGATCCCGAACGGACCCCCTACGTCGTGACGCCGATGGATTGCCTGACGCGGCGCGACCTCGAGGCCGTCATATTTGTCGGCGTCGCGCAGAGCGGCAAAACACAGAGTCTCGTCGAGGGATGGCTGGTCTACTCGGTCGTGGACGATCCGGCCGACATGATGATCGTGCTCGTCACACAGGACGACGGCAGAACCTTCAGTCGAAATCGTGTCGATCGGATGATCTACGCGAGCCCGGAGATGCGCGGTCGGCTGTCGCCGTTCGGACATGATGACAACGTGTTCGACAAGCGCTTCCGCGCCGGCAACATGGTGAGCCTCGGCTGGCCGACGCCCGGGAAGTTCCGCGCCAAAAACATCCCGCGGATGGCGCTGACCGATTACGACGGTTACCGGTGACGGCAGCTATCGGAGATGAACCGGTGACGCTGGTCGGTCATTCGCTCGGCGCGGCGATCGCCATCATGGCCGCCGTCGCGCTGACGCTGATCGGCCATGCCAAGGTCACCGTTTATGGGTTCGAGCCGCCACGAGTCAGTCCCGGCGTCGGTGTCCGGGCGGTGCTCGCGAAGGTGCCGGTGCGGCTGTTTCGCAACGGTAACGACGTCGTTACCGGGGTGCCGCTCGGCTGGAGTCACGCCGGCCTGCTGACACAGATCGGCAAGCCGAAGCTACCATTCCCGAACGTCGAAGATCACTTCATCGAGCGAGTGATCGAGGCGCTGTAAGGCCGCGTTCGAGCCGAAGTGCGACGAGGTGATCGGTGTGATATCAGAGCGGTCACGCGAAATAGAGCAGGGCGGCCAATACGGTGCAGGAAACACCGTGCCGGCCGCCTTTTCACTGGATGAGCAGCGAATCAGCCAAGGCCCTGCCACCTCTGCGGAGGCAACAAATATTATCAACCTGAAGTTGGCAATTCGCAATGAGCAATCCCATTATTCCTTGGCTTGGCGGCAAACGTCGTCTCGCCGACCAACTCCTCCCACTGTTCCCGCAGCACGAGTGCTACGTGGAGGTCTTCTGCGGCGGAGCCGCACTGTACTTTCTCCGGCCGGTGCCGGCGCCGGTCGAGGTGCTCAACGACATCAACGGCGAATTGGTGAACCTCTACCGAGTCGTGCAGCACCACCTCGAGGAATTCGTTCGACAGTTGAAATGGGCGATCTCGAGCCGGCAGGTGTTCAAGTGGCATCAGCAGGCGGTCCTGGAAACCCTCACTGATATTCAGCGAGCCGCGCGCTTCTACTACCTTCAGCATCACGCATTCGGCGGCAAGGTCGACGGACAGACATTCGGTACAGCGACGACCGCGCCATCGGTCAATCTGCTCAGAATCGAGGAAAGCCTGTCAGCCGCGCATTTGCGCCTGGCCGGCGCGCACGTCGACAACCTGCCGTGGCATGAGTGCATGTCCCGGTACGACCGGCCGCACACGTTTTTTTACTGCGACCCGCCGTACTGGAAAACCGAAGGCTACGGTGTGCCGTTTCCATTCGAAGAGTACGAGCGCATGGCCGCGTTCATGCGATCCTGCAAAGGTAAGGTGATGGTCAGCATCAACGACCATCCGGACATACGGCGCGCGTTCGATGGCTTTCCGATGCTCGGCCTGTCGATCAAGTACAGCATCGACAATAGGAATGGAGGGGCGTCGACGAGCCGCGAGCTGGTGATTACGAATTGGGAGCCCGGTACGCAGACCGACGGGCTTTTTTAGGGACGTCGGCTCTGTAGGAGGGGGGATCTCGGCCTCGTCGGCACCCTGACACTTGTTGATACTTGCCTCAGGAGTTCGGTGCTAGGGTGGTCTCCCTTTAAAGTTTAAGGAGGCCAGCAACATGATGCGGCGCTACCTATCTGTGGACGATCAACCGGAAACAGGAGGCGTGATCGAGCCGTATTCGGGGCCGCCGATCGGCTTTTACGGACACGCGCCGGCGAAGATCGGGGCGCGTTGCTACTGCAACGCCTGTAAGCACACCGGCTTGATTACCAAGGCTGGCGGATCGCGGCGGCATATCCACCACGGCACTGAACTCGCGCTCGACGGGGATATTCTGCTTTGTGCTTGCCCTAAGCCTCCTCGCATGGTCGCTCGTACAATCGCGACGGCATGGTTCGAGGACATGGGTGCAAAGCAGGGACAGCACGGAGACTACACCACGCTAGACTACGGCCAAACCACGGGTGAAGCATACGATCAGCACTTTCTCGTGAAGAGCGAGCGCACGGGCGCGCCGCTGATAGACATACCCTACAAAATCGTGTCTGAGGACGGACGAGAAATCGAGGGCCGTACAGATTCACTGGGCCGCACGCAAAAAGTAGCCGCGAACAGCGCAATAAGTGCGACCATTCACGTATTCGAAGAGCATGCACCGCTTGACCCGAACTGGGATCGATACCTATGACAGCGAAGAAAAAAATTATCAAAACGCACAAGGCCGCATTAACACCGAAGTCGAATACAACGCCAGCTGGTGTACAGGTAGACGATTCTGCGCGATTGCGCGAGATTCGTAATCTGGTTCGTGCGAACAATCGTTCAGTGCTCGACGAGAACATCGTCATCTGCCAGATTTACATGGAGTCTAGGTTCGACGCTAACGCTACTACCTCGGGAAGTAGCGCGAAGGGGCTCATGCAGATGACGACTGCAGCGGTTAAGCAAGTCTACAAGTACAGAATGCAAAGGACGCTCGGACACATGCCGAGCGATCCGCAGGTCCAGCAGGCATTTCAGGACGGAGCCACGATCCATAATGGCCCTCAGATATTCGACGGGGCAACCAACATCCAGCTCGGTACGGAATACATGCAATATTGGATCGATACATCGCCTTCTGTGGCGGATGCCTACAAGAAATATCGCGGCCTCGCGAATGGCATCTACTATCAAAAAATCAGTGCCTGCGCTGCCAAACTGAAGGCCGACCCGGAATCGATGCAAATTCTGCGTGACATGACCAAATGAAAATCCTGGCCCTTGCTCTTCTGTTGATCGCGAGCGTATCGATGGGTATGCCTGCACGAGCTAGCGATTCTATCCAGCTACGGCCGATTCTGTCGTGCACTCTTGCTGACGGAAGTACTGCCATCTTGGAGGCTCGATCGCACGGGCTGGATGGTGATGAGTTGTTCGTGCAGATCGATGACAAGATTGAGCGCGCATTCCTCGACATGCCGGATAGCGACTTTGTAGGCCGTGTTGTGATGTCGAAGTGCGTTGGCCAGACGCTCGTCTTTGCCCTTGAATACGGGTCGCCCTACCTGAAAGGCGTCGCTATTCGAGTGAACCCGCGCACTCACGCCAACGAACGCATCTATTTTGCGGAAAAGGCGCTGCCACGGTGGCTCTATTCGGGTGATCGGGAAATGTTAGTGGTGATGCCGAATACGGACAAGGGCACCGACAAGCGGTATATCGTGTACCGCTACGTAGCAGGAAAGGGACAACCCTCGGAGAGCACGCCGACCGACCGATTGCCGGTCCCGAAACGGCAACTCATTCCCATCAATTGATGGATCAGTTTCCGTGGGGGTTGTTTTCTGGCTTTTGACCCCCCAATATGCCAGTGCCGTCAATATCGATGGTACTACGGGAGAAATGCATGGCACTCTACTGCATTACGGCAGCAAATCACGATAATCCGAGCAACCACGTCGCTTCCAAATTCAAGTTGTGGCTGTGGGACACAGCAAATGAATCGTGGGCACCACAGTTGTCGCCTGCGACTGCGAAACAGGTTGTCGAACTGATCGAGAAGGGGAACGAGGTGATTACGGCCAAATATGACGGGAAGTCAATTTGGCGCGGGGCTCGAGTCGAGGTTGAACTTCGAATCGCGAAGAACGAAACCAAATATCCCATCAGTGAGATGCCGACGTTCTGAGATGAGAGGTAGGCTGCCGCTACTGCGGTAGCCTTTTTGCTACCTTCGATGCAGGAGTGCGGCCCTCGAAACATGCCTCGTAGTTGGCGTGCTTTTCGGAATGACCGGTCGCAAACCCTCGCCCGGCGGTGCACGAAACTCTGAAATCATTCCAACGAAATTTGTCTAGTTGTTTGATTTTAATGGGATTTCGTCGGTTGGCGTCTTGGATTGTGATTCCTGTTGTCGTGGGTTCGAGTCCCATCAGCCACCCCAAAATTCTCAAACAAAACAGGCGCTTCGGCGCCTGTTTTGTTTTGTGCGGAAAATTCGATGCGATTGCATCGATTCGAGCCGCGCCATTTCCAGAGCGTTCTGCTCGCCATTCATCCATTTCGCGTCAGCCGACGAAAGCCGTTTCGATATTGAGACTGCGCGCCGAGTCACGTCACTCGCGCGTGGCCGATCCATCGAGCGGCCGCTGCTCATGAGCCCGCGAAGCGAAGCGGCGACCGGCTTCGCTCATCGTCTCGCAGATTGGCGGATTAAGCCAATGACTTGGCACGAGCCGCCAATGCTTAATAGTCTTACATTCATGTAATGTATCGATTCCTCGTGCCCTTAGCTTTGCAGGGCCGTTCGGTCCCGACGCCCCGGAAGGCGTCGGGACATTTTTTTTTGCGGCGCTGCTGTCGAGGAATTGGAGAATGCGGCAGACGTCACGGTGAACTACGCGATTACCACGGCATGACGCGCACTGCCGCACACGATTCCCTATGCAACCCGCCACTGAAACGTCGCGATTGCTACACTTTCCCTGCCTCCATCGCACAACGAGAGCGACCCTCGCATGCCGGAAAACCGCACCATCACGCTGCGCAACGCGACACCACACGACGCGGAACACATCGCTCGTTTGCACACGCTGAGCTGGCAGAACGCCTATAGCCATATCCTGCCGGCGGCCTATCTCGCCGATGAGGTGCCGACGGAGCACGCGACGCGGTGGCGAAACTATTTCGACCGCGCCGAAGCGGAGTGGGGCCTCGTGCTGATCGCCGAGTCCGACGGGGCTCCGGTCGGTTTCGTCAGCGCCGAAAGGCCGGTCGATCCGGCGCGCGGCGTCATGCTCGATTGCCTTCATGTGCATCCCGCGCATCACGGAAGCGGTACCGGCAAGCGCATGATCGAAGCCGTTCGCGCATGGGCCCGCCATATCGGCGAGGACAAGGTTCATCTTTCGGTACTCGACGGCAACGTCCGCGCGATCGGCTTCTACGAGCATAACGGCTGGCGGTTGGCAGGCGTCGAAACCAGCTTCATCGGCCGCACGGAGGTCGCCGACCGGATCTACGTGATCGATGCCGGCACCGAACCCCAAGGCTGCACGCTGCACGACCGATGCCGCTGAAGATGAAGCGGCGCGTCCGCTACTCGCCGCAATACCGCACGAGCAAATCTGCCTCCGTTTCATGCACCTCGACAGGCAGGCTCGTTGCCCCTGCAAATGCCAGATAGCGCGCGCGATGCTGACCGTTCCGGAACGACGCGATGCCGACTTTCGACAGGCCCGGAAGGCCAAGCAGCGTCCGCGTTCTCGTCTCGCGAAACGTGATGAAGGGCATGTCGGGAATCCGGGCTTCGGCCGGATCGAGGAAATCGCGGATGCCGGCGGCCTTGCCGGGCGCCCAGTATTGAACCGATGGCAGCACATAGTCGGTCGTGTCGCGATCGGCGCACGCGAGCAGCTTCGCCAGGTCGACCGTCACGACGCGATGCCGCGAGTCGTCGGACGCGAATACCCGTTTGAGATGTGTATAGGCATAGGCGGGGTGTCCCGGAAGCTGGATGATCCAGACATCGACGCCGTCATGTTGTGCCCGAGCGACTGTCATTGTTTCCTGAGGTGGGGCAAGCGTTTTTTGTGGCGGGAGTGTAGCAGCGCGGCTGCGACCGCGGAGCAGGCGGATACCCGGAATCGAGCCGGCGGCATCATGCGCGAAAGAACGCGGCGCGGAATCGATCACATAACGGGTATCGGTTACTGGACGGGTGCGGCCATGCATTTTCAGTCGCGGTCGACAGCTTGTGAGAATATCGCGATACTGCGTGTCTGCATGACGCGCGGTCCGGAATTCACACAAGATTCACGCGGCGCGTGAAACCGGACTGGCGTGGCACATCAATAAGAACCGAGAGAGCGGAGTGGCCGCAGAAAATCATGTCGCCTGAACTTGAGATCGAATATCTCGATTACCACTTCACAGCGACGCTCGAAACCCGGGAAACGGGGCGGGTCGCCGTGACCGAATGGCAACTGGATTCCGTTTCCCGAAGCAAGACGCTCGCATGGGTCGTGTTCGACCGTTTTCTGAAGCGCACCGACTTCGCCGACGAGGACGACGCGCGCGCCAGTATCGTCGACTGGCTGGAGCAGCTGGTCAGCCCGCGGGGCGCGCCGCTCGTCGAAATCCCAGCCGCGAAGGCGGTCGCAGCAGGTGCTGCCGCGGGTACCGCCAGTGCGGTCGCCAGCGATTCTTCAGTCGAAGAAACCATCAGCGACGTCGTCGTCGAAATCGCCAGCGATCTCGACTGGATCGACATGATTGCGGAATGGTTCACGGACGGCCCGGCGTAGCGTCGGATTTGCACCGTTCCATCCAGCAAGAGTGGGTTGGATCGTGAAACGTCGTTTCACGAAAATCCGGAAAGAAAAGCGCGGATTCACGGAAAGCGGCATCACGCCGCTTTGACGATGCATGCGCGATACCGGAGACTGGCGCGCGATTTGAAAATCGCCGATATAAATCAAAAAAATCCAGACTTGAAACATGAAAAGAAGAACGCTGCTGACCTCCGGCGCGATCGTCGCTGCCGCCAGTCTGGCAGGATGTACCGCGATGCTGTTCGAAAACGGCCGATACGAAGAGACGGTCGATCGATTCCTCGTCAGCGAGGACGGCAAGAAATTCGTCGTGCTCGGCAACCAGTATCACTACATCTTCGACATGCCCGCGCATCTCGGCGCCGTGCTGGCTTCGTCCTACCGGAAGTCGATCCAGGCGGCGCTCCATGGATTCGTCGCGCAGGGCAGCAAGATCTCGGGCGAATACCGGCTCGTGCTTTCCCGCGCCGGCATGACGGACGACGATTGGGCGCGTGCGCAGGCGGACGGCTTTACGACGTCCCGTCAAGGCGAGCTGAGCATGGAAGGCGCGCTGAACGGTTCGCGCTATCGGGCCGACGGGTTTGAGCAGGGCAAGGCGTGGTCGTCGTTTTCCCATACCTACACGATCGAGGTCGACGATCGCCTGACGAAGGGCGACAAGGCCGTTCGCGTGCTTGCGACGCCGGTCACGCTGGCGGCCGACGGCGTGATGATGATCGGGGCTGTCGTGTTGTTCCCGGTGATTGTCGTGGTCGCCGCGCCACTCGCCGGCGTCGCGCGCTGACCGCGAAGTGCCGCATGCGGTGCCGGCGCAGGCGGGCTTTCCGGTTGAAAGGGTGAGTTGCCGCACAGACGGTTGCACGGGCCACGATGACAATCTGGCCGGTTGACCGTTCTACCCCGGCCCGGTCAACCGTTACCCCGCTCGCTCGCGCAGGAGCGGGGGCTTTTTGGCCGCACGACGCATGCAAGCCGCGTCGGCGGAACCGGACAGGCGTTCGGCAGACGACGTTTCGCGTCCCGGCATCCGTTCGCCTGATCCGCATGAATCGCATTCCTCGTGCGTGAGCGATCGCTTGGGGCCGATCGCCGGTTGCGGCCGGCGATGCCTGGGTCCCGGCGGTACGCGGTTGCGCCGCCGGGATGCTTTTGATCCCGAACCCGCCACGGTCCGATCGCGCGTCACGCGCGTGTCAGCGCAATCAGCCTGCCTGCTCGACGCTGGTTTCCCAGCCATCGTATTCGCCGCCGAGCGAGTGCACCTCGCGATTGATCTCGAGTGTATGGTGCGTGATGTCGGCCAGCACCGTCGTACCTTCGTGCGCGAACCGCACGGCCGATTTGCCGTCCTCGGTGGGCGCGACCGATTCGACCAGATAGCCTTTCGACTCGGCCCAGTCGGCGAACTGGTGCGCGTCGCTGGGGTCCGGGAAGTAGGCCCAGTGCATCACGCGCCGGCTCACGTCGCTCACGTCGCCTTTCTGCCGCAGCGCCTCGAGCACGCGCATGTCGCGCATCAGTTGCCAGTCGTCGTCGGTCGGGTAGAGCGTGCGCCAGTACGTTTCCTTGTCCGGATCGTCCTGATAGGCGTACTGAAGTGCGTAGGTCGTCTGTTCGGCCAGCGAGTCGACGATCTCGCCCGCGGCTGCTTCGTCGAACGGCACGTAGAACAGGAAATCCTGGTTGCCGTCGACCGTGATGCGGCCGACCTGCACGCCGTTTTTCGCGGTCACCGCGGCGTCCAGCAGATCCTCGATCTTCGTGAGATCGGCGAATTCGTCACCGCTCGGCAGGCCGTCGGGCGTCGGATGCGCAAGGGTGACGCGCACGCTGAGCAGCGACGTGCGCGGGTCGCTTTCGGCGATTTCCGCAAAGCCGTGATTGAAGCTGATGAAGGCCTGATGGTCGCCCATTCTGGCAGGGAAGGTTCCCCAGGCGTCGGTCATGTGTTTCTCCCGTGCACGATTGTCTGTTGACGGTTGCAAAGCGTCCCAATGTATCATCGAAAATCGCGTTGGCCGAAGCTGCGTGCCTGGGTGATCGCGCGTCCGGCGGGTCCGGTGGCGATCGAATGCGTGCTGTCGCGCCATCGCCGGTTTCCATCGTCGGGCGTTCGCCCGGCCGCAACCGTTTCGAAGGAGATTCCGATGTCGATGTTCGCGGTGAATGGTGTCCGAATCGATGTGCGCAGTGCGCGTGTGACGCACGTGCGCTGGGCGGCCGTCAATCCGGCGGACCGGTCCTGGGCGGCGACGCCGAGCGAGGCGTCGGTGGCGGAAGTGGCACGTGCGCTCGCGGCCGGCAACGACGTTCGCGCCGTATTTGACGAAGCGGACGGCACAGCGGTGGGGCCGCGGCTGAAGCGCGTGCTGTATCGCGACGCGTCGGAGGGGATCGAACTCGACATCGATGCGACGAGCGAGTCGCGCACGTTGCGCGACCTTCCGCAGATCTGAGCGGCGATCGGCGCGTGTTCCGCGAGCCGTGCCATCGCGCACGAGGCCATGCCCGGATGCGCGATCGCCCCATTGGAGGTCGCCCCCTGCCTGATGCTCGCGCGTTGTCGGGCCGAACCTGTTCCGGCGCCTGTCGCGAACAAAAAAATGTCGTCCGGCGTGTCGATTTCCGTCGAGTCCGTCCGTCGTAGCATCGGAGGCGTGCGCATCGTGCGTCCGTCCCGATTTCCGACACGATACCGACTGAAGGAGCGACACCCATGACCACATCCGTCAATCCGATCCCGGAAGGGATGCGCACGCTGACGCCGCATCTGATCTGCGCCGGCGCCGCCGCAGCCATCGACTTCTACAAGCGCGCGTTCAACGCGACCGAACGGTTCCGCCTGCCGACCCCGGACGGCCGGCTCGCGCACGCATGCCTCTCAATCGGCGATTCGACGCTGATGCTCGTGGATGAAATGCCGGAGCACGGCGCACTCGGGCCGAAGACGCTGAAAGGCACGCCGGTCTGCCTGCACCTGTTCGTGCCGGACACCGACGCGGCGATCGCGCAGGCCGTCTCGGCCGGCGCGACAGTCACGATGCCGGCCGCCGACATGTTCTGGGGCGATCGCTATGGGCAAGTGGAGGATCCGTTCGGCCATCGCTGGTCGATCGCGACCCACCAGCGCGACCTGACGCCCGAGCAGATCGCGGAAGCGATGGCGAGCGCGCCGCCGTGCGGAGCCTGACCGGGCCGGGCGAATCCGGTTGAACGCGACTGAACGTGGCTCATGGCCGCGCGTATCGGCGCGCGGCTCGTCCGCGTTCAGGTGCCGGCGGCGTTGCTTCGCTGCTTGTCCGCGGGTTCGTACCTGTGCCGATCGGCCGATGCGAGCCGGTCGGCGACCGCGCGATGCCGCGCGGGATCGTATGTCGCTCGGCGAGCCGGGCGGCGTGCTTCGCTTCTGTCGATACCGCAACGCTCGACGAGCGCCCGTCGAGCAGCATCACGCATGCTCCATCGTGCTGCCACCACGCGTTGTAGCCGTGTCGATGCGATACGGACGCTTCACGCGTCGTGCGTTGCTGCCGGCCATGCAATTCGACGCCCGGTGCTCAAGCTGTCCGACGTGATGCCGTAAACAGGGCAAGATCAATCGTTCATCCCACGCACCATGGTTCGAATTCTGTACGCGGGGTATCTCGCGTTGGCGCTGTATCTGCTCTATCCGATGGTCCAGAACACGTTGACCTTCAGTGCCGACTGCGTACTCGACGCGTTGCCTGGCGGTACGCGCGATCGGCCGAAGCCTTCGGCAAGCGATGCGCGTGCGCATGCCGGACGGTGCGTCGCGGCCACGCAGATCGCCGAGCGCTCGCCCGACATCCACTGATTTCAACTGATTCCAGCGATCGCGGCGCCGTCACGCCCGGTGTGCAGGCCATTCGGCCAGGTTGATCGCCATGCAATGCGCACCGATCATTGACGACATCACGACGCGGATGTGCGACGACGGCGCGCGTCGGCCGCGTCGCACGCGAACGGCGCCTGTGATCGCGTGCGGCGAAGCGTCAGTACGACGAGCGGTACGGCGTGCCCTGGTCGAAGCGGCTTTGCCAATGCGCGAGGTAGCGCGACGCGAGTTGCGGATTGTTCCAGACCACGACGACGTTTTCGGAATTGCGGCTGGCTGCCGAAGCGCTGTAGTTGAACGAGCCCGTCTCGACATGTTCGGCATCGATCACGAGGTACTTGTCGTGGTGGATCGCATAGGCGTCGATCGTGCGCGTCGGAATGCCCGCGTTGACGAGCAGGTTCAGCGCCTGCTTGCTGCTCTTCGCGCGATTGCCCTTGTCGTCCACGACGACCGCGACATTCACGCCGCGTCGCTTCGCGGCGAGCAGCGCGCGCGTGACGGGCGGCGACGTGAACGAGTAGGCGGCCACGCGAATCGAGGTGCGCGCGGCACCGATTGCCTTCAGCACGAGTGCCTCCGCACCGCCATCGGGCGAAAACGCCGATTCGACCGATTGCGTGGCGGGCGCTTCATGGGTCGGGGTCGGCAGCAGTTGCGCGATGAAGTCGAACGCCTGCTGCAGCAGCGATTCGTTGTGCGTCTTGCCGAAGGCGGCGAAGGGTGTGGCGAGGAGGGAAGCAGCGAGGCAGGCGGCGGCGAGGCGTTTGCGCGACAACATCTTGGACAGCGAATCTTTTTTGAGACAGCGGGCCGTGAGTGTAACGCAGACACGGCGGCGTGGTCACGCCCGGATGTGAATGGAAGACGCTGGATGGCTGTCTGCAGCGCTCGACGTGGTGATGTTCATCATGCCGCGCCGCGCCTGCATCGGCTCGGCAGTCGTGCCGGGTGACGGAAGTCGATGCGGTGCGCGCGTGTGCGCAGGCGGCACGGTCCCTGCGTGACGAACGGCACGCACGTGCGGGCGCAGGGTCGATGCGGCGTGCGATCGACGAGACGGGAACGGCAGGCAGGGCGCGGCAACACGAACGATGCGCGTCGAGCGAAGACGCATGCAACACGCGCACGCATGATGGCCGCGCCGCGCTGTCATGGGCGTACCCATGTGCGTACGGCCGGCGCTCAGCGCGACGCGTCACGCATCGTGCGTTCCGGCCACCTCGTGCGCGACCCAGCCGGGCCCGGGTTCCGGCTGCACGTGGCGCGGGTCGAGCGGCTCACCGCACGCCGAGCACACCGCGACCGCATGCATCAGCTGGCCACAGGTGCGATGGCGCAATTGCACCGGCGGCCCCTGGCCGTCGTCCTTCCAGCGATCGCCCCAGGTCATCAGCGCGAGCAGGGCCGGGTACAGGTCGAGGCCTTTTTCGGTCAACCGGTATTCGAAGCGCGGCGGGCGTTCCTGATACGCGCGCTTGACCAGTACGCCTTCGTCGACGAGGCGCGCGAGCCGCTCGGCCAGTACGTGACGCGTGAGGCCCAGCTGCGTCTGGAATGCATCGAAGCGGCGGCAGCCGAGAAAGGCGTTGCGCAGGATCAGCATGGTCCAGCGATCGCCGAGCACGGCAAGCGTGCGCGCGACCGAGCAGTTCAGCGTACCGATGTCATCCCATTTCATGATCGAGTCTCGTGCGACGGTTCAGCGAAGGAGTGGGTTCGATTATAGAACTGACCTTCGGTTGCACCGGGTGCCGGCTGCATTGACAAGCCCGGCGCGCTTATCAATAATCAGTTCCAATTTGGAACTTACTCGCGCGGCGACGCGCGTTCAATCAGGAGACAACCCGATGAATCCGCTTTCCCTGTCCGGTCTCGACCTGCTGCGCGCGGCGGCGGCGGGCGACGTGCCGCTCGCGTCGATCTCGGAGACGATCCCGATGCGGCCGCTGGGCGTCGAGCTCGGTTACGTGAAGTTTTCGGCGCGGGCGGACGGCCGGCACCTGAATCCGCTCGGCGGCGTGCACGGCGGATTCGCCGCGACGGTGCTCGACTCGGTCACGGGCTGCGCGGTGCATTCGATGCTCGACGCGGGCGTCGGCTACGGCACGGTCGACCTGCACGTGAAAATGCTGCGTCCCGTGCCGCGCGACGTCGACCTGATCGCCGAAGGGCGTGTGATTCACCTGTCGCGTTCGCTCGGTGTCGCGGAAGGCACGCTGAAGACGCCGGACGACAAGATCGTCGCGCACGCATCGGCGACCTGCTTCATTCAGCGGCCGCAGTAACGGGAGGCGTGGCGTCGTTACGCCCGGCGCGGCCGTCCGGCGCCATCCACCGGACGACGCGCGCGAAGGCGGCCGTATCCGTATCGGCGAGGGCTGAACGCACATCGAAGGCCGCCTGTAAGTGAACGCATCGGCCATCTGAAGCATTCGCTTCAGTGTGATAGCGTTTCTGCTTTCCACTGACGCGACAGGAACAGCATGGAATACCGCACACTCGGCGATTCGGGCATCGAGGTCAGCCTGATCGGTCTCGGCACGATGACGTGGGGCGAGCAGAATTCGGAGCGCGACGCGCACGAGCAGATCGATTACGCGCTCGGGCAGGGCGTCACGCTGATCGATGCCGCGGAAATGTACCCGGTCCCCCCGAAGCCCGATACCCAGGGCCGCACCGAGCAGTACATCGGCACCTGGCTCGCGCAGCATCGTGCGCAGCGCGACCGGATCGTGCTCGCGACGAAGATCGCGGGCCCGGCGCGGCAGCCGCACAATCCGCGCCATATTCGCGGCGAAGGCAACCAGTTCGATCGCACGAACCTGACCGAGGCGCTCGACGGCAGCCTCAAGCGCCTGCAGACCGATTATGTCGACCTGTACCAGCTGCATTGGCCCGATCGCAGCACGACGACGTTCGGCCGCCCCGCGTATCCGTGGGTCGACGATGCGTATACGGTGCCGATCGAGGAAACGCTCGGCGTGCTCGCGGAATTCGTGAAGGCCGGCAAGATCCGCGCGATCGGCGTGTCGAACGAAACGCCGTGGGGCGTCGCGCAGTTCCTGCGCGCGGCCGAGAAGCTCGGGCTGCCGCGCATCGCGAGCATCCAGAATCCGTACAGCCTGCTGAACCGCACGTTCGAGAACGGCCTGTCCGAATTCACGCATCGCGACGGCATCGGCCTGCTCGCGTATTCGCCGCTCGCGTTCGGCTGGCTGTCCGGCAAGTACGAGAACGGCGCGCGTCCGGCCGGCGCGCGCATCACGCTGTTCGAGCGCTTCCAGCGATACAGCAAGCCGCAGGCGGTCGAAGCGACGTCGCGCTACGTCGCGCTCGCGCAGCGCCACGGGCTGTCGCCCGCGCAGCTCGCGCTCGCGTTCGTCAACAGCCGGCCGTTCGTGCGCAGCAACCTGGTCGGGGCGACCTCGCTCGCGCAACTGAAGGAGAACATCGGCAGCATCGGCGTGAAGCTGTCCGACGAGATCCTCGCCGAGATCGACGCGCTGCACGAGCTGCAGCCGAATCCGGCG
Organism: Burkholderia sp. BCC1988; assembly: GCF_905339895.1. Taxonomy (NCBI): domain Bacteria; kingdom Pseudomonadati; phylum Pseudomonadota; class Betaproteobacteria; order Burkholderiales; family Burkholderiaceae; genus Burkholderia; species Burkholderia sp. BCC1988. The sequence goes on along the minus strand of NZ_CAJPHA010000009.1, from coordinate 226,031 downwards.
CCGTAAACGTCACGGTAAATGGCGCGCGGCACGGATGCCGCGCCGTCGTTTGGTTCGCGAGCGCGGTCAGCGCATCCCGAGCCGCGTGCGCGCGACCAGCAGTGCGATGAGACTCAACACAGCGCAACCGATCAGGTACAGCGCCGGCGACAGCCGGTTGCCGGTCGCGCTGATCAGCCACGTGATCACGAACGGCGCGAAGCCGCCGAACAGCGTGACGCCCGTGTTGTAGCTGACGGCGAGACCGGTCGCACGGGTCTGCGACGGAAACAGCTCGGCCATCAGCGCCGGCAGCGCGCCGCAGTACGTCGCCTTCAGCAGGCCGATCCAGATCAACGCGGCGAGCATCGTCGCGAACGACGCGTGATGCGTGAGCCACGCGAACGTCGGCCAGACGGTGACGAGCATCAGCACGGCGGCTGCCGCCATCACGCGGATCCGTCCGGTGCGATCGGACAGGTGGCCGACGAGCGGCGTGACGAGCGTCAGCACGAAACCGGTCGCGAGCGTCGCCGCGAAGCCCGTCGATGCCGGCAGCCCGAGCTGCTTGATCGCGTACGTCGGCATGTACAGCACCATGTAGTTGATCGCGGTCGAGATCACGAGCACGCCGATCGACAGCAGCACGCGCATCTTCTGGTCCGCGAACAGTTCGCGCACGGGCGCTTCCGAGCGCGCCTGCGTCTTGAACTCGATGCCTTCGTCGACGTAGCGGCGGATGTAGAGCCCGACCGGGCCGATCGCGAGGCCGAACAGGAACGGCACGCGCCAGCCCCAGCTTTCGAGTTGCGCGGTGCTCAGCGTCGACGTCAGCAGTGCACCGAAGCCCGATGCGAGCAGCGTCGCGAGACCCTGGCTCGCGAACTGCCAGCTCGACATGAAGCCGCGCCGCTGCGGCGCGTGTTCGACGAGGAACGCAGTCGAGCTTGCGAATTCGCCGCCGGCGGAAAAGCCCTGCATCAGCCGCGACAGCATGATCCCGAGCGGCGCGAGGATGCCGATCGACGCATAGGTCGGCATCAGCGCGATCAGCAGCGTGCCGGCCATCATCATCGCGATCGACAGCAGCAGCGACGCCTTGCGGCCCGCGCGGTCCGCGTAGGCGCCGAGCACGAAGCCGCCGATCGGCCGGATCAGGTAGGACAGCCCGAACGTGCCGAGCGTGAGCAACAGCGAGGTCGCCTCGCTCGTCGCGGGGAAGAACAGCTTGGCGATCGTCACCGCGAAAAAGCCGTAGACGATCAGGTCGAACCATTCGAGCGCGTTGCCGATCGACGCGGCGAAGATGATGCGGCGGATCTTCGCGGTGCTGGGGCGCGCGGCGTCCTGCGAGGTCAGGGTGGTCGTATTCATCGTGTGAGCAGTCCCGAGAAAGGGGGCGAAGCGCGTTACAGGGCGGCGCCGGCCGCGGCGGGTGCCGCGCGGCGAACGGGCGGCGCGGCGTCGCCGAGATCCCAGAAGAGGCCGGCCATCATCTGCAGTCCTTCCCGCACGACGCTCGCGAGCAGGTGCTCGTCGGGCGCGTGCTGCGAGCACGCCGGATACGAGTGCGGCACCCACAGCGTCGGCAGCCCGAGCATGTCGGCGAACACTTCGTTCGGCAGCGTGCCGCCGAGGTTCGGCAGGATCGCGGGCTTCTTGCCGGTCGTGCGCGCGAGCGACGCGACGGCCCAGCGGACCCACGGATCGTCCGGCGGCAGGCGCGTCGCCGGTGCGCCGCGTTCGACGTCGATCTCGATGTCGGCGAAGCCGTGCGCATCCAGATGCGCGCGCAGGTGCGCATGCAGCGCCTCCCAGTCGGTGCCGACCACGAAACGCAGCTGGCAGTGCGCATACGCGACGGGTGGAATCGCATTGACCGGATGGTCGGGATTGCCGGCCTTGAACGCGAGGATCTCGAACGTATTCCAGCCGAACACGCGCTCGGCGGCGGAGAGGCCCGGCTCGCCCCAGTCGGCGTCGAGCGCCGGATCGCCGGGGCCGCCGCCGACGGACAGGTCGGCGAGCGCGGCGCGCACGGCGGCCGGGATCGGCGGCGGGCGCAGCCCCGCGACGCGGATCGCGCCGCGCGCGTCGACGAGGCTTGCGAGCGCATTCGCGAGCACGGTCGCCGGGTTGCGCAGCAGGCCGCCCCAGTTGCCCGAGTGATGGCCGCCGTCGCGGGCGCGCAGGCTGAGCTTGAAGTTGACGGAGCCGCGCGAGCCGAGGAACACGGTGGGGCGTTCGGCGGTGACGCGCGGCCCGTCGGACGCGATCAGCACGTCGGCCGCGAGCGTGTCGCGCTCCTGGCGGCACAGTGCGTCGAGGCCCGGCGACCCCGTCTCCTCGCCCATCTCGATCAGCAGTTTCGCGTTGAAGCCGAGCCGGCCGCCGCGCGCGGCGAGCACGCTCGCCAGCGCGGCCAGGTTGATCGTGTGCTGCCCCTTGTTGTCGGCACTGCCGCGGCCGTACCAGCGATCGCCGTCGACGGTCAGCGTCCACGGCGACAGCGGCGCACGCCATTGCGCGTCGTAGCCGCGCACGACGTCGCCGTGGCCGTAGATCAGCACGGTCGGCAGCGCGTCGTCCTCGTGGCGCGAGGCCAGCAGGAACGGGCCGCCGCCGTCGGCCGGATTCTCGACGATCCGCGACGTGAAGCCGAGGCGCGCGGCCTCCGGTGCGATCTCGTCGGTCAGGTAGGCGCGCAGCGCGGCGCCCGAGCCGCTGTCCTGGCTTTCGGTGCGCAGGCCGACGCGGCGGCTCAGGGTCGTGAAGAACGCGCCCGATTCGAACTGGTTCAGCGCGTGCTGGATGGCGGCGGTACGGCTCAAGACGACCTCCTGTATCGGTTTTCCGGCGGGCGCGGCGCGCATGACCGGGAGTGCGATCGATTCTAGGAAGCCGTTTTTTTTGTCACAATGATCGAATTTCGAACATTTCTTTGCCGAAAAGGCAAAGCAGAGCGGCCTGGGCGACAGGCCCGGGGCAGAACGATGGCGGCTTTCCTGCATGGTCTTGCGTTGCGGTATTTCGTCGAAGTCGCGCGTACCGGGTCGATCAGCGACGCATCGGCGCGGCTGCACGTGGCCGTCTCGGCGATCAGCCGGCAGATCGCGAAGCTCGAAAGCGAGCTCGGCGCGCCGCTGTTCGAGCGCCGGCCGCGCGGGATGGCGCTGTCGGAGGCCGGCGAACGGTTGCTGGGCTTCGCGCAGCGCAGCCTGCTGGAGGCCGAGCACGTGATGAAGGAAATCGGCGGGCTGGAGGCGCTGCACGGCAGCCTGCTGAAGGTCGCCTGCTCGGAAGGGTTCGCGATCGATTTCCTGCCGGGTGCGCTCGCGGGCTTCAAGGCGCGCCACCCGGGCGTCGATTTCTCGGTGTGGGTCGTGTCGCCGGCGGAGGCGACGCGGCGCGTGCGCGACGGCGATGCCGACATCGGGCTGACGTTCAGCCTGGCGCCGGAGCAGGGCGTACGCGTCGAACACACGGAGCGTGCGCCGGTCTTCGCGCTCGTGCGGCGCGACCATCCGCTCGCGGCGCGCGACTCGGTGTCGCTCGCCGATGTCGCCCGGCACCCGCATGTGCTGCCCGAGGCCGGCACGACGGTGCGCCAGCTGATCGACATCGCGTGCGTGCTCGACGGGCTCATGCTCGAGCCGGAACTGACCAGCAACAACACCGCGGTGATGTACCGCTACGCGCAGCGTACCGGCGCGGTCATGTTCACCGGGCTGCTGTCGGTACGGGACCGCTTCGACGCGGACGGCTTCGTCGTCGTGCCCGTCACGAACCCCCAGCTGCGCGAGCGCAGCATCCAGGTGCAGACCATGGCGGGGCGCGATCTGCCCGCGTCGGTGCGCGCGTTTCGCGACCATCTGATCGACGTGATGAGCGCCGCGTCGCCGCCCCCGGTTGCCGCGCGCGGCCCGGGACGCCCGGGCGTGAGATAATCGCGAATCCGCCTTCCGTGCCCGTGCGGCTCGCCGAGCCGCATCGCCCCTGTTCGACGCCAAATTGAAGAACCTGATTGTCACCCTCGATCGCGCCGGCGAGTTCGACGAGATCATCGACGTGCGCACACCGCTCGAGTTCGCCGAGGACCACATCCCCGGCGCGCTGAACGCGCCCGTGCTCAGCAACGAGGAGCGCGTGATCGTCGGCACGATGTACCGTCAGGTGTCGCCGTATGAAGCGACGCGCGTCGGCGCGGCGATGGTCGCACGCAACATCGCGCGCCATCTCGACACCACGTTTGCAGACCGTCCGCGCAACTGGCGGCCGCTGATCTACTGCTGGCGCGGCGGCAAGCGCTCGGGTTCGATGACGACCTGGTTCAACCTGATCGGCTGGCAGGCGCGCCAGCTCGACGGCGGCTACAAGGCGTACCGCCACTCGGTGTGCGCGACGCTCGACACGCTGCCGACGCGGTTTCGCTATATCGCGCTCGTCGGTCATACCGGCTGCGGCAAGACGCGGCTGCTGAACGCGCTGCGCGACGAAGGGGCGCAGACGCTCGATCTCGAGGCGCTCGCGCGCCACCGCGGCTCGCTGCTCGGCGCGCTGCCGGGCCAGCCGCAACCGTCGCAGAAGGGCTTCGATTCGGGGCTCGTCGAGACACTCGGGCGTTTCGACCCCGAATGGCCGGTGTTCGTCGAATCGGAAAGCCGCAGGATCGGGCTCGTGCACCTGCCGATCGCGTTGATCGACGCGTTTCACGCCGGGCCGTGGGTGCAGGTCGAGGCGGCGCACGACGAACGCATCGCGTTTCTCCTTGACGACTATGCCCACCTGTTCGACGAGCCGGCCGCGTTCAAGGCGCAGCTCAATCGGCTGATCGGCCTGCACAGCCGTGACGAGGTGGCGCACTGGCATGCGCTGATCGATGCCGACGCGCGGGCCGAGCTGTTCACCGAACTGATCGACAAGCATTACGATCCCGCCTATGCGCGCACCTACCGCGCCACGTACAACAAGCCGAACCGCGCACTGGCGTTCACTTTCCGGCCGAATGCGGCCGACGGGCGCGAGCAGGCGCGCGCGCTGCTCGACGCGCTCGCGCAGGCCGGGCTACCGGCCTCGCCCGCCGCCGGCGGGGCGGCGCGAGCCGACACCGACCACAACCCTACGACCACCGCACGATGACGACCACACGCACCCAACCCAGTCCGGCGCTCGGCTGGCTGACCTTCCTGCTGATCGCGGTCGCGGGACTGTTCTACGTGAAATGGTTCCCGTACTACAACAAGGCGTTCGTCGCCGCCGAGCATCATTCGATCGGCCAGTCGATCCTGATGGGCACGTCGGCGAGCGCGCCCGAGCCGTCGCTGAAGGCGGCGCTCGACTACGCATGGGCGTATGGCAAGGCGATCTGGCAGGCCATGGTGCTCGGCCTGCTGCTCGGCTCGGCCGTGCAGGCGCTGCTGCCCGCGCACTGGGTCGCGCGCGTGCTCGGCCGCACGGGCTTCGGCAGTGTCGCCGCGGGCGGCCTGCTGTCGCTGCCGGGCATGATGTGCACGTGCTGCGCGGCACCGGTCGTCGCGGGCCTGCGTGCGCGGCACGCGTCGCCGGGCGGCGCGGTCGCGTTCTGGCTCGGTAACACGGTGCTGAATCCGGCCGCGCTGGTGTTCATGGGCTTCGTGCTCGGCTGGCACTGGAGCGCGTTGCGGCTCGTGCTCGGCATCGCGATGGTGTTCGGGATCGGCTATCTGCTGAACCGCATCGCGCGTCCCGAGGACCGCAGTATCGGCGACGCGCAACTCGCCGCGCTGGTGGCCGAACAGGCTGCCGCGGGCAATCCGTTCGTCCGCTGGATGAAGCTGCTCGCCCGCATGGCCGTGCGGCTCGTGCCCGAATACATCGTGCTCGTGCTGCTGCTCGGCGCGGCGCGCGCGTGGCTGTTCCCGCATATCGGCCCGGACATCGGCAACCATCTCGGCTGGATCATCGCGTTCGCGGTCGCGGGGACGTTGTTCGTGATCCCGACGGCCGGTGAAGTGCCGATCATCCAGGCGATGCTGTCGCTCGGCATGGGCGTCGGCCCGGCCGCCGCGCTGCTGATGACGCTGCCGCCGATCAGCGTGCCGTCGCTCGCGATGCTCGCGCGGTCGTTCAAGCCTTACATGCTGGCGATCGTCACGGGCCTCGTCGTCGTGTTCGGGATCGTGAGCGGGCTGCTCGCGATCGCATTCGGGTTCTGACGGACTCGCGGACGGGACGGCGAGCGGGCGCGACGGCCGGACACGTCCGGCTCGCGTGGCCGATCGAGGCGCGGGGCACGACATGCCCGGCTGCCGGCGACCGGACCCTGCGCGATGGCCGCCGCGGCGTGCGCCGACCGGTCCCGTCGCATGACCGTCGTATTCATCCGGCGCCGCCGCCTCACGCGCGCGGTGCCCTTTACAAGAAGCAAACAGGAAAACGCATGACCCAACCGAAGATTCATCCTCGACTCGAAAAGGCGCTGACACGTGGCGATCTCGCGATCCGCCAGGCCAATTCCGCGCGGGCGACTGCCGTGCTGAACGCGCTCGGCACGATGATCATCGAAGCCTCCGCCACGATCGGCGTCGAGGCCAGCATCGAGATTCCGCAGGGCGACCGCATCTACGATCCGGTAAATGGCCTGTGGCCGCAGAAGATGCTGGTGTCGTTCGACGGTCCGGTCGACGAAGCCGACGCCGAAGAATTGCGCGCGGTCTATCTGGTTGCCGACGATCCGGGTACGCAGTTCCGCGTCGAATGGCATCGCGCGGACGGCAAGCTCGGCCGCCACGAAGGCGGCCCGCTGGCGACCGTCGCATTCCTGACCGACGTCGAGATTCCGTGGAGCGACGACGACGAGTAACGCCGCCGCCACTTCGTCGCAGCGAGCCGGCGCGCCGTGCGCGCCGGACGTCAGCGCATCATGCGCCGCCGGAACAGCCATGCGGAGACGATGAATCCGCCGACCGCATAACCGGCGAGCACCGCGAGATGCAGGCCGGCGTCCGTCGCCGGCCGGCCGAGCATCGCGGGCCGGATCAGTTCGACCGCGTTGGCGAGCGGCAGCACGTGCGCGGCATGCTGCGCGATCGGCGGCAACTGCGTGATCGGGAAGAACACGCCCGACAGCAGCAGCATCGGCGTCAGCACGAGCGTCTGATAGAACATGAAGAAGTCGTAGGACGGCGCGAGCGCGGTGACGATCATCGCCGTGCTCGCGAACGCGAGGCCGGCGAGCACGATCACGGGTAGCGCCGCGAGCATCGACGGAAAGCGCGCATAGCCGAGCAGGCCCGCGACGAGCATGATCGCGACGCCCGACAACAGCGCCTTGCTCGCCGCCCAGACGATCTCCCCGAGCACGATGTCGCCCAGCGCGAGCGGCGTGTGCATGATCGCTTCCCAGGTACGCTGCACGTGCATCCGCGAGAAGCCTGAATACATCGACTCGAAGCTCGCGGACATCATCACGCTCGAACCGACCGTGCCGGCCGCGAGGAACGCGATATACGACACGCCGTCGACGTGGCCGAGCATCAGGCCGAGCCCGAATCCCAGCCCGAACAGGTAGATCATCGGATCGGCGAGATTGCCGAACAGCGACGCGAGCGCGAGCTTGCGCCACACGAGGTAGTTGCGCCGCCACACGGCGATCCAGTTGGTGGCATTCGCGGGCAGCGCGACTGCGAAGCGTGATTCGCGTGGCGGTGCGGACGGCGCGGCGGCGGAATAGTTGCGTGCGTCCATGAGATCAGTCCTGCATTTCGCGGCCCGTGAGCCGCAGGAACACGTCTTCCAGATTGGCCGGACGATGCAGATAGCGCAATCCCGTGCGACCCTTGAGCCGGGCGCTGAGCGGCTCGGGATCGCTCACGTAGCAGAACAGCGTCTCGCCGCTGATCTCGGTGCGTTTCGCGAACGGCGTCAGCTCGTCGCGCAGCGCGACCGGGTCCGGCCCGTAGATCTCGATCACGTCGCAGCCGATCTCAGATTCGATCAGCGCGTGCGGCGCGCCTTCGGCGATCTTGCGGCCTTCCTCGATCACGCACAGCCGGTCGCACAGGCGCTCGGCTTCCTCCATGAAATGCGTGGTGATCAGGATCGTCTTGCCGCGCGCGAGCAGCGAACGCAAGCGCTCCCACATCAGGTGCCGCGCCTGCGGATCGAGCCCCGTCGTCGGCTCGTCGAGCACCAGCACGTCCGGATCGTTGACGAGCGCGCGCGCAAGCGTCAGGCGGCGCTTCATGCCGCCCGACAGCTCGCCGACCTTCGCATCGGCCTTGTTTTCCAGCTTCGCGAATTCGAGCAGCGGCTGCACCAGCGCGCGTGAAGCCTGCGCCGACATCCCGAAATAGCGGCTGAACACGAGCAGGTTTTCGCGGACCGTGAAGTCGGGGTCGAGGTTGTCGAACTGCGGGACGACGCCGACGCGCTGGCGCGCATGCCGCGCGCGTGACGGAACCGGCTCGCCGCACAGTGAAATGGTGCCGGCGTCGGGATACACGAGGCCGAGCAGCATCTTCAGCGTCGTGGTCTTGCCGGCGCCGTTCGGCCCGAGCAGGCCGTAGCATTCGCCGGCCTGCACGTGGAAGGACAGGCCGTTGACGACGAGCTTGTCGCCATAGCGCTTTTCGACGTTCCGGAAATCGATCGGTGCAACGGACATGGGCAGGTTGTCGTTGTAGGCAGGCGCGGACGCGTTTCGCGGCCGGCCGGATGGGCATGCCGCTCGGCGAACGGATCGGGCGAATGCGTGTCACATGGGCATGACCGGGGCGAACGCACGTCGAGGACACGAACGGGCCATTCTAGTGCATCGGCTGCGTCTCTTCAGGGCGCGCACGCGCGCGACGGTGCATGCGCGCACGGATCGTGCACCGCATCATCGCCGACGCGCCCCGCGTGGCGAATCAGCGTTTTCCATCCCTTGCGTCCGGAATTGCGGCGCACCATGATGAGTGCATAGGGCACGTTGTCGCGATAGGGAGGTCTCATGGCTAGCTACAACAAGATTCTGCTGTGCTACGACGGCACGCTCGAAGGGCGCAAGGCCTTGCGGTGCGGTGCGAATCTCGCGCTGGACCTGAAGGCGGAAACGCATTTGCTGTCGGTCGTCGACATGCGCTCGAGCATCGCGCAAAGCGCGGGGCTGCTGACCGACGTCGCCTGCGGCCGCTTCGAGGAAACCGCGCGCGAGATCCTGCAGGAAGGCGTGAACTGGCTGCGCGAGCGTGGCGTCCAGGCGGAAGGCCATTTTGCGTTCGGTTATCCGATCGACGAAATCGCAAATCTCGCGACCGAGTTGAAGGCCGACCTCGTCGTTGTCGGCCATCGGTGCCGCAGCGGATTGTCGAGATGGTGGATGGGGTCGGGCAATACGCAACTGCTCGATCGCGTGAACTGCAGCATTCTGGTCGCGTGTTCGTCGGCGGAAGAGCAAAAGGCCGAGATCGCGCGCGAACGCGAAGCGGCCACCGCGAGCGGCAAGTGACACTGTGATCGTGTGACCGGCCGGGTTGTCCTGCGACTCGCGCCGGTCGCTCGCCATGCCGCCGCAGGGGCATCGATCCCGATCGCGACCGCTCACGCGTGCAGGTCGATCGCGGACAGCTTCCACGAAAACAGGCCGAAGCGGTGGAAGATCGCCGCATAGCGCGTGCCGTCGGCACTGCGCTGGTAGGTCACGACAAACTCATCGATATTCCGGTAGCCGGCGCTCGTTTGCTGCGGATGGCGCGTGTCGCCCGGGCCGGCTGGCGCGGATGCGGGGGCCGGCGCGGACGCGACCGAGGCATTGCTGCCCGGTACGGGGGTGCTCGCCGGATTGGCCGGCGGTGCGGCCGATGCGTTGCCAGACGCACCACTCGACGGTGGGCCCGACCATTCGGGTGGCCGCTCGCCCGGATTACCGCGCGGGGGAATGCCGCTCATCAGCGCCGCGACGCCTTCCGGTGTCGCATACGCATCGACGAGCGGGCCGATCAATGCAGAGCCGATCAGCGCGCCAATCACCGCGAACGGGTTGTCCTTCTTCACCGCGTCGATCCGGTGCATCAACTCTTCCGTGACCTGCTGCTTCAGGCTGATGCGCAGCGACGGAAAATCGACATATTCGCTGACCGATTGCGCATCGCGCGCATCGATCGCCGATTTCAGGCGACCGAGCGCGACATACGGCGATGCGTACGCATAGCCGATCGCTACCAAAACGGCGACGGCCAGCACGACGATCAGCAGGGGCTTGAGCCGCCACGCGCGGCCGGAAGATCCAGTCACGATGCCTCCGGTGCGGACAGGTTCCGCAATCAGAGACCGCCGTGCGTGGCCGATCGTTCCTCGTCGATGCAGCGATCGATCATCCGGCACACGGCATCGATCGTCCCGACCATGATCAGGCGCGACCGGCCGTGATACACGCGCACGGGCGCACGGCGCGCCGGTTCCGCGTGATGCAGGCCGGCGTTCAGCGAGACCCGTGCGAAGGCGGGAAGCGCTGAGGGCAGCAGCGACGCCTGCCGTTCAACTGCGACTTCTTGGCTCACCACGGGCGCCGCGGCGGACAGCGGCGCGCAGGGCGTGCGGCCGCGCAGGTGACGCAGGCGACCGAATTGACGGAAAGGCAGCAAACGGGAAAGGCGTTCCATGATGTTCTCCTCAGCGAGACCGATTGTCAGAGTTCGCCCGAGCGGATCAGCCCGACGGCGATGCCTTCCAGCGCGAATTCCGCGCTGCCGGCCTTGACGAAGATGTTTTCGTAATCCGGGTTCTCCGCGATCAGCTCGAGGCCGCCTGGCCGGCGCATCAGGCGCTTGACCGTGACGTCGTCGCCAAGCCGCGCGACGATGATCTGGCCGTCCTTCGCTTCCGTGCGCTTCTGCACGGCGAGGAGGTCGCCGTCGAGAATGCCGGCGTCGCGCATCGACAGGCCGCGCACCTTCAGCAGGTAGTCGGGCTTGCTGGTGAACAGCGCGGGATCGCACGCGTAATGCTGCGAGATGTGCTCCTGCGCGAGGATCGGGCTACCGGCCGCCACCCGGCCGACGAGCGGCAGCGACAGTTGCATCAGGCCGGCATGCGGCAGCGTGAACTGATGGGGGGCGTCGTCGATGCCGAGCAGGCGGATGCCGCGCGACGCGCCGGCGGCCAGCTCGATCACCCCTTTGCGCGCCAGCGCCCGGAGGTGTTCCTCGGCCGCATTCGGCGAGCTGAAGCCCAGCTCTGCCGCGATCTCGGCGCGCGTGGGCGGGAAACCGGAGCGTTCGATCGCGCGGCGGATCAAGTCGAACACTTGCTGCTGACGGGCGGTGAGTTTGGTCATGGCTGAACTGTATGGATAGACAGTGAGCTGTATTTTTATACAGTACTTCGCGAATTTCAAGTGTTACTTGAGGTTCGACGCGATCGCGCCGGTTCCGACGTGATTTCGTGACGCCCGGACGCCGGTTCATCTGCCTCAACCGTCCATCCCGTCTGCGTTAGCACTTTTGAGTATTAAAAAATAAGGAACGATTATTTTTAATCATGTAACCCGTTCGCTAGACTGGCCCGACATCGCAATACCGACAACACTGGAGAACCAAGGATGGCGAAGCGCAATACGGGGCTGGTGGGCGGAGTGGGCCGCCTGATCGCAACACTCGCGCTGGGCGCGGCGGCGGCGCTGGGCGTCGCGACGCATGCCCAGGCCGATACGACGTTCCTGAACGTGTCCTACGACCCGACGCGCGAGCTGTACCAGGACTTCAACCAGGCGTTCGGCAAGGCGTGGAAGGCGCAGACGGGCGAGACGGTCAACTTCAAGCAGTCGCATGGCGGCTCGGGCGCGCAGGCGCGCTCGGTGCTCGACGGCCTGCAGGCCGACGTCGTGACGCTGGCGCTCGCCTACGACATCGACGCGATCGCCAACAAGGGGCTCGTCAACAAGGACTGGCAGAAGCGCCTGCCCGACAACGCATCGCCGTACACGTCGACGATCGTGTTCCTGGTGCGCAAGGGCAACCCGAAAGGGATCAAGGACTGGGACGACCTGACCAAGCCGGGCATCTCCATCGTCACGCCGAACCCGAAGACGTCGGGCGGGGCGCGCTGGAACTACCTGGCCGCATGGGCATACGCGGTCCACAAGCCGGGCGGCAACGAGCAGAGCGCGAAGGAATTCGTGACGAAGCTCTACAAGAATGCGGGCGTGCTCGACTCGGGCGCGCGCGGTGCGACGACGAGCTTCGTGCAGCGCGGGATCGGCGACGTGCTGATCGCCTGGGAGAACGAGGCGTTCCTGTCGATCAAGGAATTCGGCACCGACAAGTTCGAGATCGTCGTGCCGTCGGTGAGCATCCTGGCCGAGCCGCCCGTTGCCGTGGTCGACAAGGTGGTCGACAAGAAGGGCACGCGCAAGCTGGCCGAGGCCTACCTGAATTTCCTGTACAGCCCGCAGGGCCAGGAAATCGCGGCGCGCAACTACTACCGTCCGCGTTCGAAGAATGTGCCGGCGGAGCTGACGAAGCAGTTTCCGAAGCTGAAGCTGTACACGGTCGACGACACGTTCGGCGGCTGGACGAATGCGCAGAAGACGCATTTCGCGGACGGCGGCGTGTTCGACTCGATCTACAAGCCGCAGTAACGCCAGGCAGCAAACCATAACGACAGCGGCGCGCCACGACAGCGCGCCGCATCCCCGACGGCCCGCCGGCGCGACTCCCCGCGCCGGCGTTTGCGTCGGACCCGTGAGCAGCAACGACCCAGCAAGAGCATCCGATGACGACGTACACCTTTCGCAAGCCGAGCGCGCTGCCCGGTTTCGGCGTGACGCTCGGCATCACGGTGGCCTATTTGAGCCTCGTGGTGCTGATCCCGCTCGCCGCCACGTTCCTGAAGACCGCGACGCTGTCGTGGGACCAGTTCGTCACCGCCGTCGCGTCGCCGCGCGTACTCGCGTCGTACCGGCTGACGTTTGCCTCCGCGCTCGGCGGCGCGGTGATCAATGCCGTGTTCGGCTTTCTCGTCGCGTGGGTGCTGGTGCGCTACACGTTCCCGTTCAAGCGGCTCGTCGACGCGATCGTCGACCTGCCGTTCGCGCTGCCGACGTCGGTCGCCGGCATCTCGCTGGCCGCCGTCTACGCGACCAACGGCTGGGTGGGCCAGTATCTCGCGCCGTTCGGCATCAAGATCGCGTTCACGCCGGTCGGCGTGCTGGTGGCGCTGACCTTCATCGGGCTGCCGTTCGTCGTGCGCACCGTGCAGCCCGTGCTCGAGGATTTCGAGCGCGAGCAGGAAGAGGCCGCCGCGTGCCTCGGCGCAACGCGCTGGCTGACGTTCCGCCGCGTCGTGCTGCCGGCCGTGCTGCCCGCGCTGCTCACCGGCTTCGCGCTGGCGTTCGCGCGCGCGCTCGGCGAGTACGGGTCGGTGATCTTCATCGCCGGCAACGTGCCGATGAAATCCGAGATCACGTCGCTGCTGATCATCACGAAGCTCGAGCAGTACGACTACGCGGGCGCGACCGCGCTGGCGGTCGTGATGCTGGTCGTGTCGTTCCTGATGCTGCTGCTCATCAACACGCTGCAGTGGTATCTGCAGCGCCGCACGAGCAAGGGCGCGAGCGGCCCCGCGCCCGCGACCGTCACCGTTGCCGCGACTGCCGCCGGAGGCCAGCAATGAGCCAGGAGTCCACCGCCGTGCTGAACCACCCGTCCGCCGCGCGCGTGCGCGCCGCGAAACAACCGGATCCCGTCAGCGAGCCGCGCGCCGTGCGCTGGCTGCTGATCGGCGTCGCGCTGGCGTTCCTCGCGTTCTTCCTCGTCGTGCCGCTCGCCGCGGTGTTCTTCGAGGCGCTGCGCAAGGGCGTCGGCTTCTATCTCGAATCGCTCGCGGATCCCGACGCATGGTCGGCGATCAAGCTGACGCTGACCGTCGCCGTGATCGCGGTGCCGCTGAACCTCGTGTTCGGCGTGTGCGCGTCGTGGGCGATCGCGAAGTTCGAATTCCGCGGCAAGGCGTTGCTGACGACGCTGATCGACCTGCCGTTCTCCGTGTCGCCGGTGATCTCGGGCCTCGTCTACGTGCTGCTGTTCGGTGCGCAGGGCTGGCTCGGGCCGTGGCTGCAGGGCCACGACGTGCAGATCATCTTCGCGGTGCCGGGCATCGTGCTCGCGACGATCTTCGTCACGTTCCCGTTCGTCGCGCGTGAACTGATCCCGCTGATGCAGGCGCAGGGCACCGACGAGGAGGAGGCCGCGCGCGTGCTGGGCGCGTCGGGCTGGCAGATCTTCCGGCGCGTGACGCTGCCGAACGTGAAGTGGGGCCTGCTGTACGGCGTGATCCTGTGCAATGCGCGCGCGATGGGCGAGTTCGGCGCGGTGTCGGTCGTGTCCGGCCACATCCGCGGCGTGACCGACACGATGCCGCTGCACGTCGAGATCCTGTACAACGAATACAACTTCGCGGCGGCGTTCGCGGTGGCGTCGGTGCTGGCGCTGCTCGCGCTCGTCACGCTCGCGCTGAAGCTGCTCGCCGAGCGTCACCTCGCCGCCGAACTGGCCGGCGCACGCGATGACGTTCCCGCTCATGCCGGCCCCGCCGCCGCCATTTCGTCGAAATCGTAAAGAGGCAACCAGAATGGGTATCACCGTCCGTCACCTTCAGAAGCGCTTCGGCGATTTCACCGCGCTCGACAACGTGTCGCTCGACTTTCCGCCGGGCGAGCTCGTCGCCCTGCTCGGGCCGTCCGGTTGCGGCAAGACCACGCTGCTGCGCGTGATCGCGGGCCTCGAGCACGCGGACGCCGGCCAGGTCGTGCTGCAGGGGCTCGACGTCGCGTCGGTCGGCGCGCGCGAGCGCCAGGTCGGTTTCGTGTTCCAGCATTACGCGCTGTTCCGCCACATGACCGTGTTCGAGAACGTCGCGTTCGGGCTGCGCGTGAAGCCGCGCCGCGAGCGGCCGTCGGAAGCCGTGATCCGCGAGAAAGTGCACGAACTGCTGAAGCTCGTGCAGCTCGACTGGCTCGCGCAGCGCTACCCGTCCGAGCTGTCGGGCGGCCAGCGCCAGCGGATCGCGCTGGCCCGCGCGCTCGCGGTCGAGCCGAAGGTGCTGCTGCTCGACGAGCCGTTCGGCGCGCTCGACGCGAAGGTGCGCAAGGAACTGCGCGGCTGGCTGCGGCGCCTTCACGACGACCTGCACATCTCGACGATCTTCGTCACGCACGACCAGGAGGAGGCGCTGGAAGTGGCCGACCGGATCGTCGTGCTGAACCGCGGTCATGTGGAGCAGGTCGGCAGCCCGCAGGACGTCTACGATCATCCGCAAAGCGCGTTCGTCTACGAATTCCTCGGTGCGGCGAACCGGTTGCCGGGCACGGTCGCCGGGCGCGGCTTCGTGGCCGAGGGGGCGGCCGCGCCGATCGCGGTCGACGCCGATTTCGCGGGCCCCGCGAACGCATACGTGCGGCCGCACGACCTGCAGCTGTGGCCGGCCGGCGACGACCATCGCGACGGCATCGCGGTCGACGTGCGCCGTGTGATCCCGCTCGGCGGCTCGGTGCGGGTCGAACTCGAGGCGCGCACGGGCGGCGCACTCGAAGCGGAACTCGATCGCGACGCGTGGCGTGCGCTCGCGCTGCAGGTCGGCGACGGCGCGACGGCCGTGCCGCGCGCGGTCCGCGTGTTTCCCGCGCACTGACGCCCGGCCGCGGTAAAGAGAAGAGGGCGGATACCGCTCCGAATCGACATTCAAACAACGACAGCCTAAGAGGCATACCCATGAATTTTCAGCAATTGCGTTTCGTGCGCGAGGCCGTGCGCCAGAACATGAACCTGACGGAAGTCGCGAACGTGCTGTACACGTCGCAGTCGGGCGTGTCGAAGCAGATCAAGGATCTCGAGGATGAACTGGGCGTCGATATCTTCATCCGGCGCGGCAAGCGGCTCACGGGGCTCACGGAGCCCGGCAAGGCCGTGCACCAGCTGATCGAGCGGATGCTGCTGGATGCGGAAAACCTGCGCCGCGTCGCGCGCCAGTTCGCGGACCAGGACAGCGGCCACCTCGTCGTCGCGACGACGCACACGCAGGCGCGCTACGCGCTGCCGAAGGTGATCCGCCAGTTCACCGAGGTGTTTCCGAAGGTGCATCTCGCGCTGCGCCAGGGCAGCCCGCAGCAGATCGCGCAGATGATCCTGAACGGCGAAGCCGATCTCGGCATCTCGACCGAGGCGCTCGATCGCTATCCGGACATCGTCACGTTCCCGTGCTATTCGTGGCACCACACGGTCGTCGTGCCGAAGGGGCATCCGCTCGTCGGTCGCGAGAACCTGACGCTCGACGAAATCGCCGAGTACCCGATCATCACGTATGACCAGGACTTCACGGGCCGCTCGCACATCGACCAGGCATTCGCGCAGGCCGGCGCCGTGCCCGACGTCGTGCTGACTGCAATCGACGCGGACGTGATCAAGACCTACGTCGAGCTCGGGATGGGGATCGGCGTCGTCGCGGCAATGGCCTTCGATCCGCAGCGCGACACCGGGCTCGTCGCGCTCGACACGCAGCACCTGTTCGAGGCGAGCACGACGCGGGTCGGGTTGCGCAAGGGCGCATTCCTGCGCGCGTATGCGTACCGGCTGATCGAGATGTTCGCGCCGCACCTGAACGAAGCGGAAATCGCCGGGCTGCTGCGCGAAGCAGTCTGACGGCGGGAGGATGTTCCGGGGGCGCGGCAGGCGCCCTTCGGACGCGTTGCATCAGGCGCCGATGCTGCATCCGCCATTTCAGGGCGTGCCGACGCGTCGGTCCTTCGATCGAAGCTGTCGCTCACAAGCCGGGTTGCCGTGAGCGGCGACCGTCATCTGATCGCCGGTCAACAGAAAAACAAGACGGCGCATGCGCGTGCCTCGCTTCGATCATGTAACGCGCCGCAATCGGCACGTGCAACCGCGCACTCCGAATAAACCCTTAAATATTGATCAGACGGGTTGCGCGTCGATCCGAAACGGTACAGCATAGCTTCCACTCCGCCGGCGTCCCGCCGGCGGTGGCGCGTCGACGACAGCACGCGCCAGGCAGTCGGCCGTCTGCCTCGCTTCCATTCCGTGGTACCGACAAGCAGCAACGATGGCCAATGCCCGGGAAGTGTAGCGCAAACGTTTGCTCACATTAAAACAACAGTCAAACAATAATCTGGCCCGTCGGGCCAGTCGCCAGGAGATGTGTATGAATGTCCTCTTTCGCCGTCGCTTCCTGACCGCCGCGCTTGCCGCCGTCGCGGTCGCTGCCGCACCGGCCGTCCATGCGCAGGCTGCGGCCAAGCCGAAGGTCGCGCTCGTGATGAAGTCGCTCGCCAACGAGTTCTTCCTGACGATGGAAAACGGCGCGAAGGAATACCAGAAGCACAACGCCGGCCAGTTCGACCTGATCACGAACGGCATCAAGGACGAGACCGACACCGCGAACCAGATCCGCATCGTCGAGCAAATGATCGTGTCGAAGGTCGATGCGATCGTGCTCGCGCCGGCCGATTCGAAGGCGCTCGTGCCGGTCGTGAAGAAGGCGGTCGACGCGGGCATCACCGTCGTGAACATCGACAACCGGCTCGACCCGGACGTGCTGAAATCGAAGAACCTGAACGTGCCGTTCGTCGGCCCCGACAACCGCAAGGGCGCGCGCAAGATCGGCGACTACCTCGCGAAGCGGCTGAAGGCGGGCGACCAGGTCGGCATCCTCGAAGGTGTGTCGACGACGACCAACGCGCAGCAGCGCACGGCCGGCTTCGAGGACGCGATGAAGGCGGGCGGGATGAAGGTCGTGTCGGTGCAGTCGGGCGAATGGGAGATCGACAAGGGCAATGCGGTTGCGTCCGCGATGCTCAACGAATACCCGAACCTGCGCGCGTTGCTGTGCGGCAACGACAACATGGCGATCGGCGCCGTGTCGGCCGTGCGCGCGGCGGGCAAGCAGGGCAAGGTGTTCGTGGTCGGCTACGACAACATCAACGCGATCAGGCCGATGCTGAAGGACGGCCGCGTGCTCGCGACCGCCGACCAGTACGCGGCGAAGCAGGCCGTGTTCGGCATCGACACGGCGCTCAAGGCGATCGCCGAGCATCGCAAGCAGGCCGACATGTCCGGCGTGGTCGAGACGCCGGTGGATCTCGTGACGAAGTAACGCCGCCCCGTCGCGGCCGCCGGCCTCAAGAAGCGGGCCCGGCGGCCGTTATACGGAGTGAGCGCGATCACGGCCACTGCATGCACATGCACTTGTGAGCGTCACACCCGCGCGCCGCGTGCGCGCGGCCGCAACCAGGATCGCGATGGAACCGACCTTCCAACCCTCCCGTTCAGCCGTTCCCGTGCTGTCCGTCTCCGGTGTGGGCAAGACCTACGCCGAACCGGTGCTCGCCGACGTCACGTTGACGCTCGTGCCGGGTGAAGCGCTCGCGCTGACGGGCGAGAACGGCGCCGGCAAGAGCACGCTGTCGAAGATCATCGGCGGGCTCGTCGACCCGACCGCCGGCACGATGCAACTCGGCGGCCAGGCCTATGCACCGGCGAGCCGCACGCAGGCCGAGGCGCTCGGCGTGCGCATGGTGATGCAGGAGCTGAACCTGCTGCCGACGCTGACGGTCGCCGAGAACCTGTTCCTGAACCGTCTGCCGCGGCGCTTCGGCATCATCGATCGCGCGCGGCTGCGCGACGATGCGCGTGCCGCGATGGCGCAGGTCGGGCTCGACGCGGTCGATCCCGATACGCCGGTCGGTGCGCTCGGCATCGGCCACCAGCAGATGGTCGAGATCGCGCGCAACCTGATCGGCGACTGCCGTGTGCTGATCCTCGACGAACCGACCGCGATGCTGACCGCGCGCGAGGTCGAACTGCTGTTCGAGCAGATCGACCGGCTGAAGGCGCGCGGCGTGGCGATCGTCTACATCTCGCACCGGCTCGAGGAACTCGCGCGGGTCGCCGAGCGTGTCGCGGTGCTGCGCGACGGCCGGCTCGTGCACGTCGGCGACATGGCCGCGACGACGTCCGACGGGCTCGTCACGCTGATGGTCGGGCGCGAGGTCGGCGAGCACATCGACCTCGGCGCGCGCCGCATCGGCGCGCCGCGCCTCGTCGTGTCGGGCATGACGCGCGGCACGGCCGTGCAGGACGTGTCGCTCGAAGTGCGCTCGGGCGAAATCTTCGGCATCTCGGGGCTGATCGGTGCCGGGCGCACCGAATTGCTGCGGCTGATCTACGGCGCGGACACGCCGGACGCCGGGATGATCGCGGTCGGCGATCCGCTGAAGCCGGCGCGCATCGGCTCGCCCGTCGACGCGGTGAAGCACGGCATCGCGCTGATCACCGAGGACCGCAAGGGCGAAGGGCTGCTGCTGTCGCAGTCGGTCACGTCGAACGTGTCGCTCGGCCAGCTCGACCGGCTCGCGCGCGGCGGCATCGTCGATACGGCGCGCGAGACGGCGCTCGCCGAGCAGCAGATCGACGCGCTGCGGATCCGCACCCACGGCGCCGCGCAGGCGGTCGGCGAACTGTCGGGCGGCAACCAGCAGAAGGTCGTGATCGGCCGCTGGCTCGCGCGCGACATGGGCGTGCTGCTGTTCGACGAGCCGACCCGCGGGATCGACGTCGGCGCCAAATTCGAGATCTACACGCTGATGGGCGCGCTCGCGCGCGAGGGCCGTGCGCTGGTGGTCGTCTCGAGCGACCTGCGCGAGCTGATGCTGATCTGCGACCGGATCGGCGTGATGTCGGCCGGCCGCATGACCGCCGTGTTCGAACGCGGCAACTGGACCCAGGATGCGCTGCTGGCCGCGGCGTTCGCCGGCTTCGGCCGCGCAGCGCTGCCGGACGGCGCACGCCATCCGGATGCGGAAAGCGCGCCGCGCGCGGCTTCCGCCTCTTCGACGACAGGACGACAGCAATGACCCAGCCTCCCGTATCCCCGAGCGACGCCGGCGCGCAGCAGGACGTGACCGGGCGCCGCGCGCGCACGCTGTCCGGCACGCGGCTCGGCGTGTCGAACTATCTCGGGCTCGCCGGCGCGCTCGCCGCGATGATCGCGCTGTTCTCGACGCTCAGCTCGCATTTCCTGACCTACGATACGTTCAGCACGATCGCGAACCAGATCCCCGATCTCGTCGTGATGTCGGTCGGGATGACGTTCGTGCTGATCATCGCCGGCATCGACCTGTCGGTCGGCTCGGTGCTCGCGCTGGCCGCGTCGATGGTCAGCGTGGCCGCGCTGAAATGGCATTGGGGGCCGCTGCCCGCCGCGCTGATCGGGATCGCGGTCGCGACCGTGACCGGCTCGCTGACGGGCGCGATCACGGTGGGCTGGCGGATTCCGTCGTTCATCGTGTCGCTCGGCGTGCTCGAGGCCGCGCGCGGTGTCGCGTACCAGCTGACGAATTCGCGCACGGCCTACATCGGCGACGCATTCGATTTCCTGTCGAACCCGATCGCGCTCGGCATCTCGCCGGCGTTCCTGATCGCGGTCGCGGTGATGATCGCGGCGCAGTTCGTGCTCACGCGCACCGTGTTCGGGCGCTATCTTGTCGGTATCGGCACGAATGAAGAAGCCGTCCGGCTTGCCGGGGTTAACCCGCGGCCGTATAAAATCCTCGTATTCGCACTGATGGGCGCGCTCGCGGGGCTCGCGTCGCTGTTCCAGATCTCGCGGCTCGAGGCCGCCGACCCGAACGCGGGCGTGGGCCTCGAACTGCAGGTGATCGCAGCCGTCGTGATCGGCGGCACGAGCCTGATGGGCGGGCGCGGCTCGGTGATCAGCACGTTCTTCGGCGTGTTGATCATTTCCGTGCTGGCCGCGGGGCTGGCGCAGATCGGCGCGAACGAGCCGACCAAACGGATCATCACCGGGGCGGTGATCGTGGTGGCGGTCGTGCTCGATACGTATCGCAGCCGGCGCGCGCGCGCCCGGTAAAACTACACAGAAAGCAGACCAGAGAGAAACGGGAAATGGCGACGATCAAGGATGTGGCGGCCATGGCGGGCGTGTCGTTTACGACCGTCTCGCACGTGGTGAACAATTCGCGGCCGGTGTCCGCGGATGTGCGTGCGAAGGTCGAAGGCGCGATCCGCGAGCTGAACTACGTGCCATCGGCCGTGGCGCGCTCGCTGAAGGCGCGCTCGACGGCGACCATCGGCCTCGTCGTGCCGAACAGCACGAATCCGTACTTCGCGGAGCTTGCGCGCGGCATCGAGGACCAGTGCGCGGCCAACGGCTATTGCGTGTTCTTCTGCAACTCGGACGACGATCCCGTGAAGCAGCGCAACTACCTGCGCGTGCTGCAGGAAAAGCGCATCGACGGGCTGATCGTCGCGTCGGCCGGCGAGGACGCGGTGCTCGCGCAGACGCTCGCCGATGCGCATGCGCCGCTCGTCGTCGTCGACCGCAACATCGAGGGGCTGGCGGCCGATCTCGTGCAGATCGACCACGAACGCGGCGCCTACCTGGCGACGCGTCACCTGCTCGAACTCGGGCACGCGAAGATCGGCTGCATCACCGGGCCGACCGACACGGCCGTCAGCGCGATGCGCGTGCACGGCTTCATCCGCGCGATGGCCGAGCGCGGGATCGACATCGTGCCGGGCGCGATCGCGGAAAGCGATTTTTCGTGCCTGGGCGGCTATCACGCGGCATCGCGGCTGTTCGAGTCGGTGCACCCGAGCGCGATTTTCGCGGGCAACGACCTGATGGGCGTCGGCGCGCTGCGCGCGGCGGCCGAGCGCGGCATGCGCGTGCCGGACGACTGCTCGATCATCGGCTTCGACGACATCGAATTCTCCCGTTATACCTATCCGGCGCTGTCGACGGTCGGCCAGTCGGTGCGCGCCCTCGGCGAAATGGCCGCGCAGACGCTGATCGAGCGGATCGGCGGCGGCTCGACGGCCGCGCCGAGCCGTCGTCGCGTCGTGTCGCCGCGCCTCGTGCTGCGCGAATCGACGGCGGTCTACCGCGAGCCGGCCGCGCCCGGTGCTCGCCCATGACGGCGCGTGCGGCAGGCGCCGGCCGCGTGACGGTGGTCGGCAGCCTCAACATGGATCTCGTCGTACGGGCGTCGCGGCTGCCGTTGCCGGGTGAAACGCTCGCCGGTCACGCGTATGCGCAGGCCGCGGGGGGCAAGGGCGGCAACCAGGCCGTCGCGGCCGCGCGGCTCGGCGCGCAGGTCGCGATGATCGGCTGCGTCGGCGCGGATGCGCACGGCGCCGCGCTGCGGGCCGGCCTCGAGACCGAAGGCATCGACTGCTCGCGGCTCGCGACGAGCAAGACGGCGTCGACCGGCGTCGCCTTGATCGTCGTCGACGACGCCAGCCAGAACACGATCGTGATCGTCGCGGGCGGCAACGGCGAAGTCACGACGGATACGGTGGCGCGGCACGAGGCGGCGCTGGCCGCGACCGACGTGCTGATCTGCCAGCTCGAGACGCCGCCGGACGCCGTGTTCGCAGCGCTGTCGGCCGGGCGGCGGCTCGGCCGCACCGTGGTGCTCAATCCGGCGCCTGCCGTCGCGCCGCTGCCGGACGGCTGGCTGCCGCTGGTCGATTACCTGATCCCGAACGAAGTCGAGGCGGCCGCGCTGACCGGGCTGCCGGTGCGCAATCCGGCCGAGGCGGAAGCCGCGGCGCGTGCGTTGCGGACAACCGGCGCGCGCAACGTGCTGATCACGCTCGGCGCGCGCGGCGTGTTCGCGCTGACGGCCGACGGCGCGGCGCGCCACTATCCGGCCCCCGTCGTCAAGGCGGTCGACACGACCGCGGCGGGCGACACCTTCATCGGCGGTTTCGCCGCACGGCTCGCGGCCGGCGCGGACGTCGATGCCGCCATCCGCTTCGCGCAACGCGCGGCGGCGCTGTCGGTCACGCGCGCAGGCGCGCAGCCGTCGATTCCCACGCTCGCCGAACTGGCCGAATAGGGCTGGATCGCGCATCCCGGCCGGCGCGTGCGACAACAGGCGGCCGGCCATCTTTCCCCACTTGTCTGACCTCGATTGCTTGCCGTGCGCGTTCGCGAAGCGGGCCGGCGATGCTTCGCCCCTATTATTCTGGAATCTGTAATGAACTGGTGAATTGCTGAAAAAATTGATGTGAATACCATCAAGCTGCGCAACATCCGGTCGTAAATACACCTGGGCGAAACACTGTTTCGAAAAACGGGCCTTGCCCGTTCACGACGACGCAATACAGGAAGAATGATGGTGATCGGAAACCTGACGATACGTGCGCGCATCGGTTTGACGATGGCGTTTCTCGCGGTACTGCTGGGCGTGATTGGCGTACTCGGCGTGTACGGGATGACGCGCTCGAACGATGCGACGCGCGAGATTTTCACGAACCAGATGCCGAGCGCGGTCGACGTGGCCGTTGCCGAAATGTACGCGGCGCGCGAGCGCCTGGCGCTCGATCGCGCCGCGCTGCTGGCGGGCACGCCCGACTCGGCTGCGGCCGTGGAACGCAGCCGCGCGATGCGCACGCAGTCCGACGCGTGGTGGCAAAAATACCTTGCACTGCCGCGCGGCCCGGAGGAAGACCGGCTCGCGCAGGACGTCGCCGCGAAGCGGCAGGCGCTGCAGCGCAGTTGCGACGCGTTCGGAGGGCTGGTCGCGGCGGGCGACCACGACCGGATCGGCGAGGGCGCCAAGCAGCTCTCGACGCTTTATAACGAGCTCTCGGTTGCGGGCGAAGCACTGCGCAATTTCCAGTTCACCGACGGGCAGGCGGGCTTCAACCGCGCGGAATCGTTGTACGAGACGCTGCGCGTGCTGTCGATCGTCCTGCTTGCGGCCGGTCTGGTTGCCGCCGCGTTTTCCTGGCTGACGCTCAGCCGTGCGATCGGCCGTCCGCTCGCGGACGCGCTCGCGCATTTCGACGCGATCGCCGCGGGCGACCTGCGCCGCTCGATCGTCGTGCATCGGCGCGACGAAATGGGCCAGCTCCTGGACGGTCTCGCGAGGATGCAGCGCGGCCTCGTCGACACGGTGCGCACCGTGCGCGGCGGCAGCGAGTCGATCGCGACCGCGGCGCGCCAGATCGCCGCCGGCAACATCGACCTGTCGTCGCGCACGGAAGAGCAGGCGTCCGCGCTGCAGGAAACCGCATCGAGCATGGAGCAGCTGACCGGCACCGTGAAGCAGAACGCGGACAATGCGCGGCAGGCAAGCTCGCTGGCCGCGAACGCGTCGGAGATTGCAAACAAGGGCAATACGGTGGTCGGCCAGGTGGTCGGCACGATGGGCGAGATCAACGACAGCTCCGCGAAGATCGCGGACATCATCGCGATCATCGAGGGAATCGCGTTCCAGACCAACATCCTGGCGCTGAACGCGGCGGTCGAGGCCGCGCGCGCCGGCGAGGAAGGCCGCGGCTTCGCGGTCGTGGCGGGCGAGGTGCGCAGTCTCGCGCAGCGTTCGTCGAGCGCGGCCAAGGAGATCAAGATGCTGATCGACGCGTCGGTGGAGCGCATCCGGACGGGGTCGACGCTGGTCGACGAAGCCGGCCGCACGATGAGCGACGTGATCGGTGCGGTGCAGCGCGTGACCGACATCATGGGCGAGATCGCGGCGGCGTCCGAGGAACAGAGCGGCGGCATCGACCAGGTCGCGCGCGCGGTCGCGCAGATGGACGAGGTCACCCAGCAGAACGCCGCGCTCGTCGAGGAAGCGGCGGCCGCCGCGCAATCGCTCGACGAACAGGCCGCGCGCCTGCGCGAGACGGCGTCGGTGTTCCGGATCGACGACGACGCGGCGCAGCCGGCGACCGCTGCCGCCGCACGTCAGGCGCCGCGCGCGGTGCCCGCAGCGGCTGCGGTGCCGGTTTCGCCGCCCGCGCCGGCCGTGGCGCGCAACGATCGTGATGCAGCGCCGAAGCGCGCCGCGCCGGCGCGCAAGCCGGCTGCCGCGGCCGCCGCGCCCGCTCCGGTGGCTGCCGGCGCCGACGACTGGGAAACGTTCTGATTCGCGCGTGACGCGCATCTTTTCGCGGTAACGCTCCCCGGTATCTCTCCCCGTATCTCTCCCCATTTGGCAGCACACGACGCCCGCGACATGCGGGCGTCGTCGTTTCGACCGACGGATTGTGACAGCGCACGTGAAAGTTCGTGCGTCGCCGCGCGCTGCGTGTTCGCATCCGCACTACGGGTATCTCCGGACGATGCGAAAAAAATTTGTAACGGCGCGCGCAGCGTGTCGTCGTAAACGTCCGCTCGAACGTATAGGGATGAAGGGGGAAGTGAAGGGTGCCGCGACGACGACGGAGGTGTCCAACGCACGAGACGTTCCGATGCTCGACGAGAGGTGGCGGATGCCGTTTCTGCGACACGGGAGATCGATTGTAAAGCGTCGAAATGCGTTGTCCAAGCGGTGTTGTCGAGAATGACGAACTTCATACGAAGAGTTCGTGAAAAAAAATAAGAAAGGGTTTAGGATGAATTCGAACGCGCTTTGCTTCTGCGCAGTCATAGAAGGCAGGCACGTCTTCAGACTCAGGCGAGGGAGGTAGCATGGATATTTACAGCAGCTTCGCGAACCGCTTCGAAAAAACGCGAGAGGAAGAGTTCTCGCTGGAGGAGTACCTCGCGCTCTGCAAGAACGATCCGTCAGCGTACGCCACGGCTGGCGAACGCATGCTGGCTGCAATCGGGGAACCCGAACAAATCGATACCCGCATCGACCCGCGCCTGTCGCGGATCTTCGCGAACAAGGTTATCAAGGTCTATCCCGCATTCCGTGAATTCTACGGAATGGAGGAAGTGATCGAGCAGGTGGTCGCGTACTTCCGCCACGCTGCGCAAGGGCTCGAAGAGAAGAAGCAGATTCTCTACCTGCTCGGCCCGGTGGGCGGCGGCAAGTCGTCGATCGCCGAGCGCCTGAAGCAGCTGATGGAGCGTGTGCCGTTCTATGCGCTGAAGGGTTCGCCCGTCAACGAATCGCCGCTCGGGCTGTTCGACTACGACGAAGACGGCCCGATCCTCGAAGAGCAGTACGGCATTCCGCGCCGCTACCTGAAGAGCATCCTGAGTCCGTGGGCCGTCAAGCGCCTGCACGAATACAACGGCGATATCCGCCAGTTCCGCGTGGTACGCCGCTTTCCGTCCATCCTGCGGCAGATCGGCATCGCGAAGACGGAACCTGGCGACGAGAACAACCAGGACATCTCGTCGCTCGTCGGCAAGGTCGACATCCGCAAGCTCGAACAGTATGCGCAGGACGACGCCGATGCGTACAGCTACTCGGGCGGCCTGTGCCTGGCGAACCAGGGCCTGCTCGAATTCGTCGAAATGTTCAAGGCGCCGATCAAGGTGCTGCACCCGTTGCTGACCGCGACGCAGGAAGGCAACTTCAAGGGCACCGAAGGATTCGGCGCGATTCCGTTCGACGGCGTGATCCTCGCGCACTCGAACGAATCGGAATGGAAGGCCTTCCGCAACAACCGCAACAACGAGGCACTGCTCGACCGGATCTTCGTCGTGAAGGTGCCGTACTGCCTGCGCGTGTCGGAAGAGATCAAGATCTACGAGAAGCTGATCCGCAACTCGTCGCTGGCCGAGGCCGTGTGCGCGCCGGGCACGCTGAAGATGATGTCGCAGTTCTCGGTGCTGTCGCGCCTGCATGAGCCGGAGAATTCGAGCCTGTTCTCGAAGATGCAGGTGTACGACGGCGAAAACCTGAAGGACACCGATCCGAAAGCGAAGTCGTACCAGGAGTATCGCGACTACGCGGGCGTGGACGAAGGGATGACCGGCGTGTCGACGCGCTTCGCGTTCAAGATCCTGTCGCGCGTGTTCAACTTCGACTCGAGCGAGGTCGCGGCCAACCCCGTGCACCTGATGTACGTGCTCGAACAGCAGATCGAACGCGAGCAGTTCCCGCCGGAGACCGAGCAGAAGTACCTGTCGTTCGTGAAGGACGTGCTCGCGTCGCGCTACGCGGAGTTCATCGGCAAGGAGATCCAGACGGCTTACCTCGAGTCGTATTCGGAGTACGGGCAGAACATCTTCGACCGCTACGTCACGTATGCGGACTTCTGGATCCAGGACCAGGAATTCCGCGATCACGACACGGGCGAGAGCTTCGACCGCGCCGCGCTGAATGCGGAACTGGAGAAGATCGAGAAGCCGGCCGGGATCAGCAATCCGAAGGATTTCCGCAACGAGATCGTGAACTTCGTGTTGCGTGCACGGGCGGCGAACGCCGGGAAGAACCCCGTGTGGACGAGCTACGAGAAGTTGCGCGTCGTGATCGAGAAGAAGATGTTCTCGAACACCGAGGAACTGTTGCCGGTGATTTCGTTCAACGCCAAGGGTTCGGCGGAGGAGCAGCGCAAGCATGAGGACTTTGTGAACCGCATGGTCGCGAAGGGCTATACGCCGAAGCAGGTGAGGCTGCTTTGCGACTGGTACCTGCGCGTGCGCAAGTCGTCATGACGCGCGCGGTACCGCGCCCGTGCGGCGAGTCCGTACGGGCGCTTTCAGAGGCGCCGCCCGCATGACGGCAGACGGCATGCGCGGCGAGTGCCCCGGCAGATCGACTTTCGAGCGGGAGACCGGGAGTGCTTCATCAAATCATCGACCGCAGGCTGGCCGGCAAGAACAAGAGCATCGCCAACCGCGAACGCTTTCTGCGTCGCGTCAAGAACTACATTCGTCGTGCCGTGTCCGACGCGGTGCGCGACCGTAGCATCAAGGATATCCAGAGCACGCAAAGCATCACGATTCCGCGCAAGGACATCGCCGAGCCGAATTTCCGGCACGCGCCGGGCGGGCGTCGCGAATACGTGCACCCGGGCAACGAGGACTACGTGCGCGGCGACAAGATTCCGCGTCCGCAGGGCGGCTCGGGCGGCGGCGGCAGTCAGGCGAGCAACGAAGGCGAAGGGCAGGACGACTTCGTGTTCGAGCTGTCCCGCGACGAATTCATGCAGTACTTCTTCGACGACCTCGAACTGCCGCGCCTCGTGAAGACGCACCTGCTGACGGTGCCGAGTTGGAAGAACGTGCGCGCGGGCTGGTCGGCGGAAGGCACGCCGAACAACATCGACGTCGTGCGCTCGCTGCGCAGCGCGCTCGGGCGACGCATCGCGCTCGGTTCGCCGCTCGTCAACGAGCTGCGCGAACTCGAAGCGCGGCTCGAGGTGATGAAGCTCGATCCGGAAGACCGTCGCGAGGATATCGCGACGCTCGAGGCCGAGATCCATCACCTGAAGGGGCGCATCTGGCGGATCCCGTTCATCGATCCGTTCGACCTGCGCTACATCAACCGCGTGAAGCAGCCGCAACCGTCGAGCCAGGCCGTGATGTTCTGCCTGATGGACGTGTCGGGCTCGATGGACGAGCAGCGCAAGGATCTCGCGAAACGCTTCTTCATCCTGCTGTACCTGTTCCTGAAGCGCAACTACGAGCGCATCGAGGTCGTGTTCATCCGTCACCACACGCGCGCCGAGGAGGTCGACGAGGACACCTTCTTCCATTCGACCGAAAGCGGCGGCACCGTCGTGTCGAGCGCGCTCGAGCTGATGCGCAAGGTGATGAACGAGCGTTACTCGCCGACCGAGTGGAACATCTACGGCGCGCAGGCGTCCGACGGCGACAACTGGACTGACGATTCGCCGAAGTGTCGCAAAATCCTGGAAGAGGATATCCTCACCAAGACGCGTTACTTCGCGTATATCCAGGTCGCCCCGGAAGAGCAGAACCTGTGGCTGGAGTACGCACAGCTGGCGCTGTCGCAACCGCACCTCGCGATGAAGAAAGTCGAATCGGCTGCCGACATTTACCCGGTATTTCGCGAATTGTTCGAAAAGCAGGTGGAAATGTCATGACGACCCGCCATCTGCACAACGAGTCGCGCGGCTACGCGCCGCGCCCTTCCGGCGACGACACGGCCGGCCCTGCCGCATCGCAGCAAAGCGGCCGGACCGAACCGGCGGCGCCGGCCGCCGACTTGCCCGGTGCCGGGCAGAAGGAAGCGCGTATGAACGTTGCCGAACGCAAGCCGCTGCCGTGCCCGTCCGACTGGACGTTCGAGCTGCTCGAGGAATACGACACGCACATCTCGCAGGTCGCCGAGCAGTACGAGCTCGACATCTATCCGATCCAGCTCGAGCTGATCAGCGCCGAGCAGATGATGGATGCGTACGCGTCGGTCGGGATGCCGGTCAACTATCGCCACTGGTCGTTCGGCAAGCACTTCCTCGCGACCGAGAAAAGCTATCGCCGCGGCCAGATGGGCCTCGCGTACGAAATCGTCATCAACTCGAATCCCTGCATCGCGTATCTGATGGAAGAGAACACGATGACGATGCAGGCGCTCGTCATCGCGCACGCGGCGTACGGGCACAACTCCTTCTTCAAGGGCAACTACCTGTTCCGGCTGTGGACCGACGCGCACGCGATCATCGACTATCTCGTGTACGCGAAGAACTACGTCGCCGAATGCGAGGAGCGCTACGGCCTCGATCGCGTCGAGGAACTGCTCGATTCGTGCCATGCGCTGATGAACTACGGCGTCGACCGCTACAAGCGGCCGCAGAAGCCGTCGTTGTCGAAGGAGGCCGCGCTGCGGCGCGAGCGCGAGGCGTATCTGCAGTCGCAGGTCAACGAGCTGTGGCGCACGCTGCCGGGCAAGAAGCCCGAGCAGATGGAGGAGCAGGAAGGACGCTATCCGCCTGAGCCGCAGGAGAACCTGCTGTATTTCGCGGAGAAGAACGCGCCGCTGCTCGAGCCGTGGGAGCGGGAAGTGATCCGCATCGTGCGCAAGATCGGCCAGTACTTCTATCCGCAGCGGCAGACGCAGGTGATGAACGAAGGCTGGGCGACGTTCTGGCACTACACGCTGCTGAATACGCTGTACAACCAGGGCAAGCTGGAAGACGGCTTCATGATGGAGTTCCTGCACTCGCACAGCAACGTGGTCTACCAGCCGCCCGTCACGAAGCCGTACTACAGCGGGATCAACCCGTATGCGCTCGGCTTCTCGATGATGAGCGACATCCGCCGGATCTGCGAGGCGCCGACGGAAGAGGACTACAAGTGGTTTCCGGAGATCGCGGGCACCCCGTGGCTGCCGGCGATGCACTACGCGATGCGCAACTTCAAGGACGAGAGCTTCATCGCGCAGTACCTGTCGCCGAACCTGATCCGCGAGATGCGGCTGTTCTCGGTGCTCGACGACGACATGCGCGATTCGCTCGAGGTGTCGGCGATCCACGACGAGTCCGGCTACCAGTACGTGCGGCAGGCGTTGTCGCGGCAGTACGACATCCATCACCGCGAGCCGAACATCCAGGTGTGGGCCGTGAACACACGCGGCGACCGCAGCCTCACGCTGCGCCATTTCATGACCGACAACCGCCATCTGTCGAACGACAGCGAGGAAGTGCTCAAGCACATGGCGCGGCTCTGGCAGTTCGACGTGTTCCTGGAAAGCGTCGACGAGGCCGGGACCGTGCGCAAGCGCTACGAGTGCCGCTACGTGCCGCCGGAGGTGCGCGTCTGACGATCGCCCGAGAACAGTTTGCACCGGACGCCAGCCTGAGGGCTGGCGTTTTCATATGACGAACGCGTACCGGGAGAAAAATTTTCTACATCCGGACGAACCCGGAAAGCCCGTTACTTTACATTTCGCTAAAATCCCGTAGCGCCGTGCCGCCGGAACCGGTGCCACGTGCGACCGTACGCGACGGCCCGCGAGCCGTCTCGCCCAGAAAGCACTAAAAGGAACAGACCAACCCATGGACGTCCAGACCGACCAAGCTGCGCTGTCCGCGCATGACACCCGGCGGCGCGTGTTCGCCATCGTCGGCGCCTCGTCGGGCAACCTCGTCGAGTGGTTCGACTTCTACATCTACTCGTTCTGCGCGCTGTATTTCGCACCGGCGTTCTTCCCGAGCGGCAACACGACCACGCAGCTGCTGAACACGGCCGGCGTGTTCGCGGCCGGCTTCCTGATGCGTCCGATCGGCGGCTGGCTGTTCGGCCGCATCGCCGACCGTCACGGCCGTCGCACGGCGATGATGATCTCGGTGCTGATGATGTGCGGCGGCTCGCTCGTGATCGCGGTGCTGCCGACCTATGCGCAGATCGGCGCGCTGGCGCCGGCGCTGCTGCTGGTCGCGCGCCTGTTCCAGGGGCTGTCGGTGGGCGGCGAATACGGGACGAGCGCAACCTACATGAGCGAGGTCGCGCTGAAGGGGCGGCGCGGCTTCTTCGCGTCGTTCCAGTACGTGACGCTGATCGGCGGCCAGCTGTGCGCGCTGCTGGTGCTCGTGATCCTGCAGCAGGCGCTGTCGAACGACGAGCTGAAGGCGTGGGGCTGGCGCATTCCGTTCGTCTGCGGGGCGGCGGCCGCGCTGATCTCGCTGTACCTGCGCAAATCGCTCGACGAGACGTCGACGAGCGCATCGCGTGACAAGAAGGACGCGGGCACGATCCGCGGCGTGTGGCAGCACAAGGGCGCCTTCTTCACGGTGGTCGGTTTCACGGCCGGCGGCTCGCTGATCTTCTACACCTTCACGACGTACATGCAGAAATACCTCGTGAACACGGCCGGCATGCATGCGAAGACGGCCAGCAACGTGATGACCGTCGCGCTGCTCGTCTACATGCTGATCCAGCCGGTGTTCGGCGCGCTGTCCGACAAGATCGGCCGCCGCACGTCGATGATCCTGTTCGGCACGTTCGCGGCGATCGGCACGGTGCCGCTGATGCACGCGC
Organism: Burkholderia sp. BCC1988; assembly: GCF_905339895.1. Classification (NCBI taxonomy): domain Bacteria; kingdom Pseudomonadati; phylum Pseudomonadota; class Betaproteobacteria; order Burkholderiales; family Burkholderiaceae; genus Burkholderia; species Burkholderia sp. BCC1988. The sequence goes on along the minus strand of NZ_CAJPHA010000009.1, from coordinate 194,366 downwards.
TGAAGACCGTCACGAGCCCGACGGCCGCGTTCGTGCTGATCACGATCGCGCTGGCGATCGTCAGCTTCTACACGTCGATCAGCGGCCTCATCAAGGCCGAGATGTTCCCGCCCGAAGTGCGCGCGATGGGCGTCGGCCTGTCGTATGCGGTCGCGAACGCGATCTTCGGCGGCTCGGCCGAGTACGTCGCGCTGTGGTTCAAGTCGATCGGCAGCGAGGAAACCTTCTACTGGTACGTGACGGTGCTGTGCGCGATCTCGCTGATCGTGTCGTGGCGGATGCGCGATCCGAGCAAGGAAGGGTACCTGCGTCACGAACCGTGATCGGCAGGGCAGCCCGCCGGGCTGCCCGCATCGACCGGCAACGTGCAACAGGACGGCGCTCCGCCATGCAGGCGGAGCGCCGTTTTTTATGCGCGGCGTTTTCGCATGGGCGCGTGCAAGCTCATCGCGGGGCGCACGATATCGATATCGGAATCGCTTCGTTGTCCGCAGCGGACGATGCGCTTATTCTGAACGCGTAGTTCGTGTGACACCTCCTTGACTGGGATTCGCGCCCGCTGCGTGCAGCGGGCGTTTTTTTGTGCGCATGCGCCGCATGCAGCCGCTGCAAGCCTCATCACGAAACCCGCAGAGCAAAGCACCATTTGTTGGTTCGGAATCGCCGCACGCGCTGATACGTTAGCGGCTTCGCGACGACACACAGCGTCGCGATGTTCCTCGAACCGGCCGCCGCGCGATCCGCGCCGGCCTTCATAACAAATCAGGTCGTGCTCATGAAATTCCACACTCTCGCTACGTGGCTCGTCGGGGCCGCACTCGTTACGGCCGGCACGGTCGCGCACGCGGACCGCCTCGACGACATCAAGAAGGCCGGTGTGCTGCGCGTCGCGACCTTCGACAGCAATCCGCCGTTCGGCTATGTCGACGGCAAGAGCAATCACATCGTCGGCCTCGACGTCGACTATGCGAAGGCGCTGGCCGACAAGCTCGGCGTGAAGCTGCAGCTGCAGCCGACCAATCCCGCGAACCGCATTCCGTTCCTGACCTCCGGCAAGGTCGACCTGGTGCTCGCGAACTTCACGATCACCGACGAGCGCGCGAAGCAGGTCGACTTCAGCATCCCGTATTTCTCGTCGGGCCAGCAGTTTCTCGCGAAGAAGGGCGTGCTGAAATCGGCCGACCAGCTGAACGGCTTGCGCGTCGGCGCGGACAAGGGCACGACGAACGAGATCACGCTGCGCGAGAAATTCCCGAAGGCGACGATCGTCGCGTACGACGACACGCCGTTCGCGTTCGCCGCGCTGCGCGCCGGCAACGTGCAGGCGATCACGCAGGACGGCCCGAAGCTGATCGGCCTGCTCGCGAACGTGCCCGACAAGCAGAACTACGAGATCCCGGCATTCACGATCTCGAACGACTACATGGGCGTCGGCGTGCCGAAGGGCGAGACGCGCCTGCTCGGCTTCGTGAACGACACGCTGAAGGGGCTCGAGGCGAATGGCCGCGCGGGCCAGATCTACGACGCGTGGTTCGGTCCGACGACGAAGACGCCGCTCACGCGCATCTTCCGCATCGGCGACAAGACCTGAGTCGCATGCAGGACGCGCCGCGTTCCGCCATCGGTCGTGCCGGTGCGCGGGAATCGCGGCGTTTTCCGTTTCTCTCGATCGCTTGCTTCGCGCCCGCACCACCATGCTCGGCTTGGCTCCCAAATATCTGTCCTGGCTCTGGCAGGGCTTCCTGCTGACGCTCGGCCTCGCGGCCGCGTCGGCGCTCGCCGCGACGGTCGGCGGACTGCTGCTCGCCGTCATGCGGCATGCGCGCGGCACGGCGCCGCGCACGCTCGCGGCCGGCTATGTCGTCGCGTTCCGCAACACGCCGTTGCTCGTGCAGTTGCTGTTCTGGTATTTCGGCGTCGCGTCGTTGCTGCCCGACACTTGGGTCGCGTGGCTGAACGCGCGCCATCAGCTGAGCGCGGGCCCGTTCACGCTCGCATGGCCGTCGTTCGAGTTCGTCGCGGGCTGGTTCGGGTTGAGCGCGTACACGGCCGCGTTCGTCGCCGAGGAATGCGAAGCCGGGCTGCGCGGCGTGCGCCGTGCGCAGCACGATGCGGCCGCGGCGCTCGGCCTCACGCCGATGCAGTCGCTGCGCTACGTCGTGCTGCCGCAGGCCGTGCGCATCGCACTGCCGCCATTGTTCGGCCAATACATGAATCTCGTGAAGAACTCGTCGCTCGCGATGGCGATCGGTGTCGCCGAGCTGTCGTACGCGTCGCGGCAGGTCGAGACGGAGACGTTCAAGACCTTTGCCGCCTTCGGTGTCGCGACCGTGCTGTACATCGCCGCGGTGGCCGCGATCGAGGCCGGTGCCTATGCGGCCACGCAATGGCGCGACCGGCTCGGGGCGGGGCGTTGACGATGGATCTCTCGCTGCTGCTCGACAACCTGCCGTACCTGCTCGTCGGCGCATTCCCGGATGGTCCGCTCGGCGGCGCCGCGCTGTCGCTCGTGCTGGCGATCGCGTCGGCCATCGCATCGGCGGTGCTGGGCGTGGCGCTCGGCGTCGCGATGGCGCTCGCGCGCGGCCCGCTGCGCGTGCTGCTGCTCGCGTTCATCGGCTTCTTTCGCGCGATTCCGGTGCTGATGCTGATCTTCTGGACGTACTTCCTGATGCCGATGCTGCTGCACATGGACGTGCCGGGACTCGCGACGGTCGTGTGCGCGCTGGCGCTGATCGGCGGCGCGTATCTCGCGCATGCGGTGCATGCGGGCATCGTCGCGGCCGGCGACGGGCAGTGGCAGGCGGGGCTGTCGCTCGGGCTCACGCGCTGGCAGACCGTGCGCTACGTGCTGCTGCCGCAGGCGATCCGGATCATGACGCCGTCGTTCGTCAATCAGTGGGTCGCGCTCGTGAAGGACACGTCGCTCGCGTATATCGTCGGCGTGCCGGAACTGTCGTTCGTCGCGACGCAGGTGAACAACCGGCTGATGGTGTATCCGGCGCCGATCTTCCTGTTCGTCGCGGCGATCTATCTGGTGCTGTGCACGTCGCTCGACGGTGCGGCGCGCTGGTTGCTGTCGCGTCGTCCTCGCGCGGAGCGCATCGCGCGGGCTGCGGCTGAACGCACGGAACCGGTGCGGTGACGGCGTGCGCGCCGCGTGCGATGCATGCGGCGCGTTTCCGGTGATGAAGGTGAGAGCGTGCGGCTATCCGCAGCGGGCCGCGTCGTCGCCGAGCGAGCGGCGACGGGCGTGAAGGTGCTTCAGAACTTCGGTGCTTGAGAACTTCAGCACTTCAGCGCGTCAGCGTCAGCGTCAGGACGCGCTGTAGTGCGTATCGAACACCGAACGCAGCGTCGACGGACCGGTCGCGAAGTCGCCCCACAGCGGGCCGTCGCTCTGCGCGAATGCAAACGGCGTCGTACTGATCGACGCGAGGCGGAAGCGCCATTGCGCCGCTTCCTGGCGGAACGCGGTGAGCTGCATGTCGGACAGCCCCGTCTGCGCGCTCGCGAGCGTGACGAGCGGATCGACCGGGTCGTTCGCGACGCGCACTTCGAAATGCAGGTGCGGACCGGTGGCCGCGCCGGTCATCCCGACCGAGCCGATGCGCTGGCCCTGCCTGACGGTTTCGCCGGTCTTCAGCCCGCGCGCGAACGCGGACAAATGCGCGTAGTAGGTCGAATAACCGTCCGCGTGATCGACGATCACGTAGTGGCCGTAGCCGCCCGGATCGGTGCCGACGAACGACACGACGCCGTCGGCCGCCGCATTGACGGGCGTGCCGGACGGTGCGGCGAGGTCGACGCCGGTATGGAATGCCATCGCCTGCGACAGCGGGTGGACGCGTTCGCCGAAGAACGAGCTGATGCGCGTCCACTTGACTGGCATCGTGAACGCGGCCGCTTCGAGCGGCGCGCCGTCGAGCGTGTAGTACGCGCCGTGGTCGGCGCCCGGCGCGCGGAACCAGATCGCACCGAACGTGCGGCCCGCGACGCGCAGCTCGAGCGCGGTGAGGTGCGGCGTGCCGTTGTTGGTGTCGTACGCGATGCGGTAGTAGTCGCCGCGCTGCGCGCCGGCGCGCAGCGCGACCTTGCCGGTGACGAGATCGCCGAGCTGGATGCGCACTTCGGGCGGCACGTCGAGACGGTTCAGCGTATCGGACAGCGTGAGTTCGATGTCGCCCGCGCGCATTCCGTGCTGCTGCTCGGGCGGCGCGAGCTGGAACAGGCTCGTATAGCCGAGCATGTCGTTGCGGTGCGCGCTGAGCGGCGCGAACAGGCCCGGCTGCAGGTTGCGGTCGGTGCGTTCATCGCGTTCGTTGCGCTCGCCGATCGTGCGCGCGAGTTCGCTCGTCACGAAATGCTGCGCGGTGGGAAACGGCGTGTCGGACAGCACGCGCTGCGGCAGCGCGGCCGTGCCCGAATCGGCGGCGCCCGGCAGTTGCGAGACGGCCGGCAGCGCCGCGGCGAGACCGAAGGCGGCGAGGGCGCCGAGCACGGCGGCCGGCACGAGCGCGCGCACGAGGCGCTGCGCGCGCCCGGGCGCGAAAGCATCAGGAATTGCGGCAGGCTTGACCAAAGGTGTCCACATCCAGGAAAAGCGGTTCAAAGAGGTGTGGGCGGGAACCATCGGCGGCAGATCCGTCGGGTGACGACGGGGCGGGCGACGGGCGTGCAACAAAACAGGCCCCGCCAGGGGCCTGTGTCGTTTCCGTTCGACCCAACTCGCGGGCAGGCCCGCTTCGAACGGCGGCGTGACCTTTCCGGGTCGAACCCGGTTTATCACGAAGACGCTAAAGAAAGATGACAGCGTCAGTCTACCGATGTTCCGCGAAACGTTAAAAATTTTAAAGAGGGTCGGCTCATTCGTTTCGCACTGCGGTAAATCGGGTTAAATCAGCATTTATTGCGCGGCTTTTCGTCAGACAGGAAATTTTTGCGTGCGCAGGCGTAACGCGGCGGATGTCCTGACCGCGTCGAAGCCGGCGTCGAGCATCGCTTCCGCGTCGTTCCACAGATTGCCGCGCAAGCGGTTGGTCCAGATCATCGATGCGAACACGCCTTCGAGCAGCGACACGAGATGGACGGCAGCGAGATGCACGTCGAGATCGGCGGCCAGTTCGCCGGCCGCGATCGCGCGGCGCAGCAGCGCCTTGGTGATGCGCAGCATCTGCAGCTCGAGCAGCATGCGGCGGCGCTGCAACGCGCCGTTCTCCTCGCTCTGCTCGCATTTCGTATAGAGGATCACGAGCACGCGCTGCATCGCGCCCGGCTCGCCGCATTGCCGCAGGTAATGCGATGCCGCGCGGCGCAGCGTGGCGAACGCGGGCAGGCTGTCGACCGCGTCGAACCCTTCCGACGTACGCGCGAATGCGCGGTCGCACATCGCGAGACACACTTCCATCTTGTTGCGGTAATGGCCGTACACGGCGCCCCGCGACATTCCGGCGGCCTCGGCGAGGTCCGCCATCGCGGTTTGCGCGACGCCTTTTTCGAGCAGCACGAGCTCGGCGGCGTCGAGGATCCGGTGCTTGATGGCGAGCGATTCTTCCCGGGTCTTGCGGGCCATGTCGTGAATTTCCTTACAGTTCGCTGTCGTTTTATTGAGACAGTATGGCGGCCGGATTGCAACCGCCTGTATTTAATCAGTCGTGACTGATTATAATCGGCCACCCTGAGCCGCCGCATTGTATGGCGGCGAACGATCCGAGGTCAGCACATGAATAACAAACGCTCCCTGGGGCGCCGGCTGCGGCTGGCGTCGTTCGCGCTCGCGGCCGCGCTGGCCGCGACCGGCTGCGGAAAGGGCGAACGGGACAAGGCGCCGGAGGCCATTCAGGACGCGACGGTCGTGACGGTGCGTCCGACGGCCGTACCGATGACCGTCGAATTGCCGGGCCGGCTCGACGCATATCGGCAGGCGGAAGTGCGCGCGCGGGTCGCGGGCATCGTCACCGCGCGGACTTACGAGGAAGGCCAGGAAGTGAAGCAGGGCGCGGTGCTGTTCCGCATCGACCCCGCACCGCTGAAGGCCGCGCGCGACGCCGCGAGAGGGGCGCTTGCGAAGGCGCAGGCCGCCGCGCTGGCGGCGAGCGACAAGCGCCGCCGTTACGACGACCTGGTGCGCGACCGCGCGGTCAGCGAGCGCGATCACACCGAGGCCGTCGCGGGCGACACGCAGGCGAAGGCCGACGTCGCGTCCGCGCAGGCCGAGCTCGCCCGCGCGCAACTGCAGCTCGACTATGCGACCGTCACCGCGCCGATTTCGGGCCGCGCCCGGCGCGCGCTCGTGACCGAAGGCGCGCTCGTCGGCCAGGACCAGGCGACGCCGCTCACGACCGTCGAGCAGCTCGACCCGATCTACGTGAATTTCTCGCAGCCGGCGGCCGACGTCGACGCACTGCGCCGCGCGGTGAAGAGCGGGCGCGCGACGGGCATCGCGCAGCACGACGTCACGGTCACGCTGCTGCGTGCCGACGGCACCGCGTATCCGCTGAAGGGCAAGCTGCTGTTCAGCGATCTCGCGGTCGATCCGACCACCGATACCGTCGCGATGCGCGCGCTGTTCCCGAATCCCGAGCGCGAACTGCTGCCGGGCGCGTATGTGCGGATCGCGCTCGACGCGGCCGTCGACCAGCGCGCGATCCTCGTGCCGCGCGATGCGCTGCTGCGCACGGCCGATCGCACGTCGGTGCGCGTGGTCGGCGAGAACGGCAAGGTGAGGGACGTCGAGGTCGTCGCCGACCGGATGAGCGGCCGCGACTGGCGCATCACGCGCGGTCTCGCGGGCGGCGAGCGCGTGATCGTCGACAACGCCGCGCAGTTCGCGCCCGACACCGCCGTCAAGCCCGTCGAGCAGGCCTCGCCGAAGGCCGCATCACCGGCGGCCGCCCGTCAAACCTGACCGGTTCACATAGACCAACATGGCACGTTTCTTCATCGATCGCCCCGTCTTCGCGTGGGTGATCGCACTCTTCATCATGCTCGGCGGCGTGTTCGCGATTCGCGCGCTGCCCGTCGCGCAGTATCCGGACATCGCGCCGCCCGTCGTCAGCATCTATGCGACGTATCCGGGTGCGTCCGCGCAGGTCGTCGAGGAATCGGTGACCGCGCTGATCGAGCGCGAGATGAACGGCGCGCCGGGGCTGCTATATACGTCCGCGACGAGCAGCGCCGGGATGGCGTCGCTCTATCTGACGTTCAAGCAGGGCGTCAACGCCGATCTCGCGGCCGTCGAAGTGCAGAACCGGCTGAAGACGGTCGAGGCGCGGCTGCCCGAACCCGTGCGGCGCGACGGCATCCAGGTCGAGAAGGCCGCGGACAACATCCAGCTAGTCGTGTCGCTGACCTCCGACGACGGCCGGATGAGCGACGTGCAGCTCGGCGAATACGCGTCGGCGAACGTCGTGCAGGCGCTGCGCCGCGTCGACGGCGTCGGCCGGGTGCAGTTCTGGGGCGCCGAATATGCGATGCGGATCTGGCCCGACCCGGTGAAGCTGGCCGGGCACGGCCTCACCGCGTCGGACATCGCGTCGGCCGTGCGCGCGCACAACGCACGCGTGACGGTCGGCGACATCGGCCGCAGCGCGGTGCCGGACAGCGCACCGATCGCGGCCACGGTGTTCGCCGACGCGCCGCTGAAGACGCCGGCCGACTTCGGCGCGATCGCGCTGCGCACGCAGCCGGACGGCGCCGCGCTCTACCTGCGCGACGTCGCGCGCATCGAATTCGGCGGCAACGACTACAACTATCCGTCGTACGTGAACGGCAAGGTCGCCACGGGCATGGGCATCAAGCTCGCGCCGGGCTCGAACGCGGTGGCCACCGAGCAGCGCGTGCGCGCGGCGATGGACGCGCTGTCCGCCTACTTCCCGCCGGGCGTGAAATACCAGATCCCGTACGAGACGTCGTCGTTCGTGCGCGTGTCGATGAACAAGGTCGTCACGACGCTCGTCGAGGCCGGCGTGCTGGTGTTCCTCGTGATGTTCCTGTTCATGCAGAACCTGCGCGCGACGCTGATCCCCACGCTCGTCGTGCCGGTCGCGCTCGCGGGCACGTTCGGCGTGATGCATGCGGCCGGCTTCTCGATCAACGTGCTGACGATGTTCGGGATGGTGCTCGCGATCGGCATCCTCGTCGACGATGCGATCGTCGTCGTCGAGAACGTCGAGCGGCTGATGGTCGAGGAAGGGCTCGGCCCCTACGACGCGACCGTCAAGGCGATGCAGCAGATCAGCGGCGCGATCGTCGGCATCACGGTCGTGCTGACGTCGGTGTTCGTGCCGATGGCGTTCTTCGGCGGCGCGGTGGGCAACATCTACCGGCAGTTCGCGCTGGCGCTCGCGGTCTCGATCGGCTTCTCGGCGTTTCTCGCGCTGTCGCTGACGCCCGCGTTGTGCGCGACGCTGCTCAAGCCGGTGTCCGGCGACCATCACGAGAAGCGCGGTTTCTTCGGCGGGTTCAACCGCTTCGTCGCGCGCTCGACGCAGCGCTATGCGACGCGCGTCGGCGCGATGCTGAACAAGCCGCTGCGCTGGCTGGTCGTGTACGGTGCGCTGACCGCGGCGGCCGCGCTGATGCTCACGCAACTGCCGAGCGCGTTCCTGCCCGACGAGGACCAGGGCAACTTCATGGTGATGGTGATCCGGCCGCAGGGCACGCCGCTCGCGGAAACGATGCAGAGCGTGCGCGAGGTCGAGTCGTACATTCGTCGCGACGAGCCGGCCGCGTACACGTTCGCGCTCGGCGGCTTCAACCTGTACGGCGAGGGGCCGAACGGCGGGATGATCTTCGTCACGTTGAAGAACTGGAAGGAGCGCAAGGCCGGGCGCGATCACGTGCAGGCGATCGTCGCGCGCATCAACGCGCGCTTCGCGGGCACGGCGAACACCACGGTGTTCGCGATGAACTCGCCGGCGCTGCCCGATCTCGGTTCGACGGGCGGCTTCGACTTCCGGCTGCAGAACCGCGGCGGGCTCGACCATGCGGCGTTCAGCGCCGCGCGCGAGCAACTGCTCGCGGCGGGCGGCAAGGATCCGGCGCTCACCGACCTGATGTTCGCCGGCACGCAGGACGCGCCGCAGCTCAAGCTCGACATCGATCGTGCCAAGGCGTCGGCGCTCGGCGTGTCGATGGACGAGATCAACACGACGCTCGCGGTGATGTTCGGCTCCGACTATATCGGCGACTTCATGCACGGCACGCAGGTGCGCCGCGTGATCGTGCAGGCCGACGGGCGGCACCGGCTCGATCCGGACGACGTGCAGAAGCTGCGCGTGCGCAACGCGCGCGGCGAGATGGTGCCGCTCGCGGCGTTCGCGACGCTGCACTGGACGCTCGGGCCGCCGCAGCTCACGCGCTACAACGGCTATCCGTCGTTCACGATCAACGGCTCGGCCGCGCCGGGGCACAGCAGCGGCGAAGCGATGGCCGCGATCGAGCGGCTCGCCGCGAAACTGCCGGCAGGCATCGGCTACGCGTGGTCGGGGCAGTCGTTCGAGGAGCGGCTGTCGGGTGCACAGGCGCCGATGCTGTTCGCGCTGTCGGTGCTCGTCGTGTTTCTCGCGCTCGCGGCGCTGTACGAGAGCTGGTCGATCCCGTTCGCGGTGATGCTGGTCGTGCCGCTCGGCGTGATCGGCGCGGTGCTCGGCGTCACGCTGCGCGCGATGCCGAACGACATCTATTTCAAGGTGGGGCTGATCGCGACGATCGGGTTGTCCGCGAAGAACGCGATCCTGATCGTCGAAGTGGCGAAGGACCTGGTCGCGCAGCGCATGTCGCTCGTCGACGCGGCGCTCGAGGCCGCGCGCCTGCGGCTGCGGCCGATCGTGATGACGTCGCTCGCATTCGGCGTCGGCGTGCTGCCGCTCGCGTTCGCATCGGGCGCCGCGTCCGGCGCGCAGATGGCGATCGGTACCGGCGTGCTCGGCGGCGTGATCACGGCGACGGTGCTCGCGGTATTCCTCGTCCCGCTGTTTTTCGTGATCGTCGGCCGCCTGTTCGACGTCAGCCCGCGCCGGCGCGGCGGGTCGCGGCCGGCGACGATGGAGGGTGCGCAATGACGTTTCACCTGAAGGCGCGCGCGACGTCGCGGGCCCCGGTCGCGCTGGCCGCTGCACTCGCGTTCGCGCTCGCCGGCTGCTCGCTCGCGCCGCGCTACGAGCGGCCGGCGGCGCCGGTGCCGGCCAGCTATGCGCCGGTCGACGGCGGCACGCAGCCGGCGTCGGTCGCGGCGCCTGTCGATGCCGCGCGGCTCGACGACTGGCGCGCATATTTCACCGACCCGGCGCTGCAGGCCTGGATCGACGCGGCGCTCGCGAACAATCGCGACCTGCGGATCGCGGCCGGCCGGCTCGACGAAGCGCGCGCGCTGTACGGCGTGCAGCGCGCGGACCGGATGCCGTCGCTCGACGCGAACCTCGGCTACGAGCGCACGCGCCAGTACGACCCGGTCGTGCGCGAGAGCGCGGTGAGCGGGCTGTATCGCGCGGGCGTGGGTATCAGCGCGTACGAGCTCGACCTGTTCGGCCGCGTGCGCAATCTGTCGGATGCAGCGCTCGCCGAGTATTTCGCGACGGCCGACGCGCAGCGCACGGTGCGCATCGGCGTGATTGCCGAAGTCGCCGGCGCGTACGTTTCCGAACGGTCGTTGCACGCGCAACTGGCGCTGGCGCAGCACACCCTCGACGCGCGCGAGCGCATCGCCGCGCTCACGCAGCGCCGCTATGCGGCCGGCACGAGCGATGCGATCGAGCTGCGCTCGGCCGAGATGCTGGTCGCGTCCGCACGTGCGTCGCAGGCCGCGCTGCAGCGCGAACACGCGCAGTCGGTGCGCGCGCTGCAATTGCTTGCCGGCGATTTCGCGCGCACGGTGCCGGCCGACGGCACCGCGCTCGACGCGCTCGCGATCGCGCCGGTGGCACCCGGCGCGCCGAGCGCGCTGCTCGAGCGGCGGCCGGACATCCGGCAGGCCGAGTCGCGGCTCAAGGCCGCGAACGCGCAGATCGGCGCCGCGCGCGCCGCATTCTTCCCGCGCGTCGCGCTGACGACCGACTACGGCTCGGTCAGCGACGCGTTCTCGAGCCTGTTCGCGGGCGGCACGAGCGTGTGGACGTTCGCGCCGCGCATCACGCTGCCGATCTTCGCGGGCGGCCGCAATCGCGCGAATCTCGACGTCGCGACCGCGCGCAAGCACATCGCGGTCGCCGAATACGAGAAGACCGTGCAGACCGCGTTTCGCGAAGTGGCCGACGCGTTCGCCGCGCGCGACTGGATCGATCGCCAGCTTGCCGCGCAGCAGGATGTGTACGCGGCCGACGGCGCGCGGCTGAGGCTCGCCGAGCGTCGTTATGCGGGCGGCGTCGCGACGTATCTCGAACTGCTCGACGCGCAGCGCAGCACGTACGAGTCGGGACAGGAACTGATCCGGCTCAAGGAACTGAGGCTCGCGAATGCGATTGCGCTGTATCGCGCACTGGGCGGCGGCTGGACGCCGGCGTCAGCCGGGGAGGCCGCCGCGTGATCCGGTAGCCGTGCGGGTGGCGATCGCTCATGTGTCGTCGCCACCCCGGCCGGTGTGGCCTCCATCCGGCCATCGGCACGGATCGACGATGAACGCATCCGCGCGTCGTCGTCATCCACGTTGTTTCTCCCCGCTGTCGAGCTGAAGCGCGCCTTCAACCCGTCACGCATCCTGGCGACCGATCGCGTCGTCACACGGCTCCGAGCGTGCCGGACTTCCTCCTTTTTCGATTCCATCCAGGGCGCCGAAACGTCGCGTGCGCGTTGTCGCGCAGGTACGCCGAATGTCGTGACGGCGCACGGCATTACATGCGGCTTTTAATCCCGGCTTGACGATTCAATTGATTCTTGTATCGAAAATAATGACGGGTGACGAAATGTCGCGGTAAAACGTTTGTGCGGATTGCGCAATCGTTTGCGCGAGAAGTCCGCAGTACCGAAAATCGGCCGTTAATTTCCTCTCAGTTGAAAATCGATGAATGCATTCGTTGCGGTCGGGCAACGATGGCAGGATCGGACAGAATTTTGGCCTTTTTGATTGGTAATCCGGCGAAGCCATATCCAGCAAGGAAAGGCGGTGAATAAGCGATCTCGAAAAGAAAATGTCTTTAATTTTCAGTCGGTTCTAGAAAATCAAAAAGAACTGCGGATGAAAATATCTGGATTGAGAATTTCAAGGAAACAGTGGGTTTGAAAGTACGCAAGGCGAAGATTGTCATTTGCGATTTGACAATGCTTTACAGAATTCTTTCATTCATATCTCGATAATGCCGCCTCGTGACGGACGGGAGCCAACCACACGCTGCCTTTTGTATCCGCCACGTCGTCCATTCCCTTTGCAATTCTCACGGAAAACGTCATGAAAAAATCCCTCCTGGCCGCTGTCGCACTCGCAGCCCTGTCCACCTCGGCCTTCGCAGCCGGCACCGGCACGATCAACTTCACGGGCGAGATCGTCGCGGGCGCGTGCGGTATCGACTCGGGTTCGGTCAACCAGACCGTGAACCTCGGCAAGGTGCCGACCCACACGTTCAAGAAGGCCGGCGACAAGTCCGAGCCGGTCAAGTTCGACATCGTCCTGACCGACTGCGACACCAGCATCTCGAAGAACGCGTTCTTCACGTTCACGGGTACGTCGAACGCGGCCCAGCCGAAGCTGCTCGCCACGATCGGCTCGGCAACCAACGTCGGCATCCGCGTACAGGGCGCAACGGGCGAAGACCTCGACAACGGCGTCGAACAGGCCGCTGCAACCCTGCTGCAGAACGGCAACAACACCGTGCGCTTCGCCGCACGCTACGAAGCGACGGCAGCCGACGTGACGCCGGGTACGGCCGACGGCGTCGCGAACTTCACGGTTCGCTACCAGTAAGCGGCCGTCACGGAGGAGGGGTGCGCGCACCCTTTCTCCGGCTTGTCCTCCTGCCCAGCTTTTTCTCGGACTTCCGGTAGCGCCGCGTGCGAATCAGACATTCCTTCCTTTGCGTCTCCGTGCTGGTGGTCGGCAGCCAGAGCCATGCGACGGAATTCAATTCGTCGTTCCTCGACATCGACGGCTCGAACAACGTCGACCTGTCGCAGTTCGCGCAGGCCGACTTCACGCTGCCGGGCGAATACATGCTCGACGTGCAGGTCAATGACCTGTTCTACGGGCTGCAGGCGATCCAGTTCATCGCGCTCGACCCGTCCGGCGCAGGCAAGCCGTGCCTGCCTCCGGAACTCGTCGCGCAGTTCGGGCTGAAGCCGTCGCTCGCGAAGGACCTGCCGCGCTTCCAGGGCGGTCGCTGCGTCGATCTCGGCGCGATCGAGGGCGTCACCGTGCGTTACCTGAAGAGCGACGGTCGGCTCAAGATCACGATTCCGCAGGCCGCGCTCGAATTCACCGATTCGAACTACCTGCCGCCGGAGCGCTGGTCCGAAGGGATTCCGGGCGCGATGCTCGACTATCGCGTGATCGCGAACACGAACCGCAACTTCGGTTCGGGCGGCGAGCAGACGAATTCGATCCAGGCCTACGGAACGATCGGGGCGAACTGGGACGCGTGGCGCTTTCGCGGCGACTACCAGGCGCAGTCGAACGCGGGCAGCAGCGCGTACGCGGATCGCACGTTCCGCTTCAGCCGGCTTTACGCATTTCGTGCGCTGCCGTCGATCCAGTCGACGGTGACGTTCGGCGACGACTACCTGAGTTCGGACATTTTCGACACGTTCGCGCTGACCGGCGCGTCGATCCGCAGCGACGACCGCATGCTGCCGCCTTCGCTGCGCGGCTATGCGCCGCTGATCGCGGGCGTCGCGCGCACCAATGCGACCGTGACCGTCTCGCAGGCGGGCCGCGTGCTGTACGTGACGCGCGTGTCGCCGGGCGCATTCGCGCTGCAGAACATCAACACGAGCGTGCAGGGCACGCTCGACGTCGCGGTCGAGGAAGAAGACGGCAGCGTGCAGCGCTTCCAGGTGACGACGGCCGCCGTGCCGTTTCTCGCGCGCACCGGACAGCTGCGCTACAAGGCCGCGGTCGGCAAGCCGCGGCAGTTCGGGGGCGCCGGCATCACGCCGTTCTTCGGTTTCGGTGAAGCGGCGTACGGCCTGCCGCTGGATTTCACCGTGTACGGCGGCTTCATCGCCGCGTCGGGCTATACGTCGATCGCGCTCGGTGTCGGGCGCGATTTCGGCACGCTCGGCGCAGTCTCGGCCGACGTCACGCATGCGCGTGCGCGCCTGTGGTGGAACGGCGCGACGCGCAACGGCAACTCGTACCGGATCAACTATTCGAAGCATTTCGACACGCTCGATGCCGACGTGCGCTTTTTCGGCTACCGCTTTTCCGAGCGCGAATACACGAACTTCGCGCAGTTCTCGGGCGACCCGACCGCATACGGCCTCGCCAACAGCAAGCAGCGCTATTCGGCGACGCTGTCGAAGCGCTTCGGCGATACGTCGACCTATTTTTCGTACGACCAGACGACTTACTGGGCGCGCTCGTCCGAGCAGCGCATCGGCCTCACGCTGACGCGTGCGTTCTCGATCGGTGCGCTGCGCAACCTGAACGTCAGCCTGTCGGCGTTCCGGACGCAAAGCGCGGGCACGAGCGGCAACCAGTTCTCGGTGACCGCGACGCTGCCGATCGGCGGTCGTCACACGGTCACGTCGAACCTGACGACAGGCAACGGCAGCACGAGCGCGAACGCGGGCTATATCTACGACGATCCGGACGGCCGCACCTACCAGGTCAACGCGGGCGCGACCGATGGCCGCGCATCGGCGAACGCGAGTTTCCGCCAGCGCACGTCGACCTACCAGTTGACCGCACAGGCGTCGACGGTCGCGAACGCGTATGCGGCCGCGTCGCTCGAGGTCGACGGCTCGCTCGTCGCGACGCAGTACGGGCTGGCCGCACACGCGAACGGCAACGCGGGCGATACGCGCCTCCTGGTCTCGACCGACGGCGTGCGCGACGTGCCGCTGTCCGGCACGCTCACGCACACCGACTCGCGCGGCTATGCGGTGCTCGACGGGATCTCGCCGTACAACGTGTACGACGCGACCGTCAACGTCGAGAAGCTGCCGCTCGAAGTGCAGGTGTCGAACCCGATCCAGCGCATGGTGCTGACCGACGGCGCGATCGGCTTCGTCAGGTTTTCGGCGGCGCGCGGCAGCAACCTGTACCTGACGCTGACCGACGCGGCCGGCAAGCCGCTGCCGTTCGGCGCATCGGTGCAGGACGCGGCGAACGGCAAGGAGCTCGGCATCGTCGGCGAGGGCGGCGCGGCGTTCCTGACCCAGGTTCAGCCGAAATCCGCGCTCGCGGTGCGCGCGGGCGAACGCACGCTGTGCACGGTGGACGTGCTGCCGAACCAGCTTCAACTCGAAGGCACGCCGATTCCGGTGACGTGCCAGGCATCCGGCGAGTCGCACGCAGCGGCCGCACGGATCGAACGATGATTTCACGGATCCAGCGATGAACCACGTTTTCTCCCTTTCCTTCCTGCGACGCGCGTCGTGCATGCTGAGCGCGGCGAGCGCGCTGCTCGCCGGTGTCGCGCACGCGGCGATCGTCCCGGACCGCACCCGCGTGATCTTCAACGAAGGCGAACAGGCCGCGATCGTCACGATCACGAACAAGAGCACGACGTATCCGTATCTCGTGCAGTCGTGGCTCGAGGACGCGAAGGGCAACAAGATCGCGTCGCCGCTGATGGTCGTGCCGCCGCTGCAGCGCATCGAGGCGAACGAGCGCAACGTGCTGCGGATCGCGAAGCTGCCCGGTGCCGCGCTGCCGGCCGATCGCGAATCGGTGTTCTACCTGAACATCCGCGAAGTGCCGCCGAAGTCCGATATACCGAACACGCTGCAGATCGCGCTGCATACGCAGATGAAGCTGTTCTACCGGCCGAAGGCCGTGCAGCCCGCGCGCGACGAGGACTGGACGCTGCCGATGACGCTGCGGGTGGACCCGGCTGCACACAGGCTCGTGTTCGACAACCCGACGCCGTATCACGTGACGGTGGTCGAGGTGACGGCCGGCGCGCAGAAGACGCCGGTGCCGATCGAGCCGGTGATGGTGAGCCCGATGAGCACGGCCGACGTGCCGTTCAAGGCCGCGACGCCGTCGACGCTGTTCGTCACGCATATCGACGATTACGGCGGCCAGGTGGCGGTCGAATACGCGTGCGACGCCGGTGCGTGCAAGAGCGTGAAGCGATGAGCGGCGGGATGCGCGAACGGCAACGGCCGGCAGCGTGGCTGCGCTGGCTCGTGCTTGCGTTGCTGGTCGCGGCGGCGCAGCCGGCGTGGGCGCTGCGATGCCTGACGAACAGCGGCGCGACCTCGCTGACCGAACCGATCGGCGGCGTGGCGTCGTATCCGACCGACGCGCCGGACGGCTACGTGATCTGGGTGTCGCCGGTCCGCACGACGTCGGGGTATTGCTACAAGGACCTCGGCGATGCCGACAGCCTGAAAGTCGTCGACAACATTTATTTCTACGCGAATCCGAACCGCACGAACCCGGCGGCGTGGGGGCTGGAGATCGGTATCCGCTACAAGGGCGTCGACTACTTCGACAAGACGAGCAATCGCGGCGGCGGGGTGTTTACCGGCTATGCGGTGCCGCCGTGCAGCAGGGAAGACTTCGATCACAGGCGTTGCGAGCAGACCCGCATCAGCATCGACTACCAGGTCGTCGTGCGCAAGAAGGGCAACTGGGTCCAGCCGCCGAGCGATATCTACACGGTGTTCCAGTTCGACGGCGAGTTCGGGCTGAATGCATTCGGCACGAGCTTCCAGTACCGCCTGAGCGGCCTGCGCAACCTCAAGCCGACGCCGTGCTTCGTCGACGTGCTCGTGACGCCCGAACCGGGCATCGTCAACTTCGGTCAGGTGCAGGCGGTGGGTAACGGCTTCCTGCCCGCGGTGCCGCGCAAGCCGTTCTCGTTGTCGTTGTCCAAGAAGTGCAACGTCGCGGTGCGCGTCGACGGTTATTTCGAAACGAGCTATCCGCTGCAGAACGGCCTGCTGGTGCCGGCGAAGGACAGCAATTTCGGGATCGGCATCGAGGACAGCAAGGGCAACGCGATTCCGTTCAACCAGCAGTTCACGCTCGCGCAGTTTCCGTCGAACGTGATGAATCAAAGCGTGCGGATGGACGCGGTGCTGAAATCGTTCGGGCCGCCGAAGATCGGGCGGTTCGATGCAACCGCAACGATCCGGCTGTTCATCTACTGACGCGCGCTGCGTGCGCGGCCGGACGAGCCGCGCGCGCCATGAAAGAAGCGCCGGCATGCCGGCGCGTCTTTGCGGCGCTCCCGACACCGTGCCACACCCACCAGGCGCCGCGGGCCGTTTACGGTGCCATGCCAATTCCTTCCCGCGGAAAGCTTTCCCCACGCCACCGCTCCGCGCCAGCCATCCCGTCCGACAAAAACACGGATCCCGTCAATTAATCAGACAAATCCTGATGATCTGAAGGGGCATTTCGTAATCGTATTGAGAATGATTTGCGTTTACGTTAAATTGCGCTATCTCGAAATCTGACGGAGCAGATCGATGGCAATGGCGGAAGTGCTCGAACGGCCGGCGGCCACAGCGGCGAACCCGTTCCTCGGCAGTTGTCCGGACCTCCCGTCACGTCCCGCACCGCGGGCGCATCGCGGCGCGCAGCCGCGTGCGCAGGGCGCGCTGCTCGACGTGCTGATCGCCCATCGCGCGATGCTCGTCAACGTCGCGCACGGCTTCGTCGGTTGTGCGAGCCAGGCCGAGGACGTCGTGCACGACGTGTTCGTGAAGCTCGTCGAATTCCCGAACCAGGACGCCGTGCGCCAGCCGGTCGCGTACGTGACGCGGATGGTGCGCAACGCGTCGATCGACGCGTGCCGCCGGCAAAGCCTCGAGAACGTCTATCACACGGAAGAGGACGACGGCTTCGACGTGCCGTCGCCGGAACCGACGCCCGAGGCCGCGCTGCTGACGCGCGACACGCTGCGCCGCGTATGGGCCGCGCTCGACGACCTGCCGGCGCGCAGCCGTGCGGCGTTCGAGATGGTGCGGCTGCGCGAGGAGACGCTGCAGACCGCGGCGCGCGCGCTGAACGTGTCGCAAACCCTCGTGCATTTCATGGTGCGCGACGCGGAGCGGCACTGCGCGGAATGCCTCGACGCATGCCATCGCGGCGTCGCGTGCCCGGTGTTTCTCGGCGGGCGCGCGCGGCGACGGTAAAAAAACGCGCCGGCCAATCGTCTTCAAGACAGGAGCGGCCGATTCAACGGTCCAACGATCCGACGGTCCGGTCACTTGCCGCTTCGCATCCTTCAACCGCTTCCCGTTTTTTCGATCATGACGCAAGCCACGACGCCTTCCGCCGATACCGACGACCTCGTCTACACGGTCGTCATCAACGACGAAGAACAGTATTCGATCTGGCCGACGTTCCGGCCCGTGCCGGCCGGCTGGCGCGAGGTCGGCGTGCGCGGCCCGAAAGCCGACTGCCTCGCGCACATCGAGACCGTCTGGACCGACATGCGCCCCGCGAGCCTGCGCCGCGCGATGGACGGCGAGCGCGCGACGCGCACGTCGTGACCCGCCGCGCCGCGATCCGGCGCGTCACCTGAAGAGGACGTTGCATGACTCTGCTTTCGTTGCCGACGCTCGACGACCTGCGTATCGAGCCGGGGCTGCCCACCGTCGTGTCGCCGCGCAGCGCCGACGGCATTTCGATCGACGAGATCGCGCCGCTCGCGCATGCGATCGCGGCCGACACGCTCGAACGGGCGGGCGGTGTGCTGTTCACGGGCTTTCACGTGCCGTCGATCGATGCGTTCCAGCGGTTCGCGGCATCGTTCGGCGATCCGCTGATCGGCTATGAATACGCGTCGACGCCGCGCAGCCAGGTCGAGGGCGCCGTCTACACGTCGACCGAATACCCGCCGCACCGCGCGATTCCGCTGCACAACGAACAGTCGTATACGCGCGAGTGGCCGCTGCGGATCTGGTTTCATTGCGCGCTCGCGGCGCCGAAGGGCGGGGCGACGCCGATCGCGGACAGCCGCGCCGTCTATCGCGCGCTCGATCCGGCGCTCATCGCGCGCTTCGAGCAGCGCGAGCTGCTGTACGTGCGCAATTTCGGCCAGGGGCTCGACCTGCCGTGGCAGCAATCGTTCGGCACCGACGTGCCGGCCGAGGTCGAGCGGATGTGCGCGGCGCGCGGGATCGAATGCGCATGGCGCACCGACGACGACGGCGAACTGCTGCTGCGCACGCGCGAACGCTGCCAGGCCGTCGCGCGCCATCCGCGCACGGGCGAGCGCGTGTGGTTCAACCAGGCGAACCTGTTTCACCTGTCCGCGCTCGACGACGACATGCAGGAAGCGCTCGTCGACGCGGTCGGGCTCGAGAACGTGCCGCGCAACGTGTACTACGGCGACGGCGCGCCGCTGGAGGCCGACGCGCTCGCGGAGATCCGCGGCGTGCTCGACCGCCAGCGCATCGTGTTCCCGTGGCGGACGGGCGACGTGCTGATGCTCGACAACATGCTGACCGCGCACGCGCGTGATCCGTTCGAGGGGCCGCGCAAGGTGGTCGTCGCGATGGCGCAGAGTTACACGGTCCCGCGCGCGACCGAACGGAGGACCGATGACGCGTAGTACCGCCGCGCTGGCCGCGCGCGGGCTGAGCGTGGGTTATCGCGACCATGTCGTGATCGACGGGCTGGACCTGTCGATCGCGGCCGGCCGCGTCACGGCGCTGTGCGGCCCGAACGGCTGCGGCAAGAGCACGCTGCTGCGCACGCTCGCGGGCCTGCAGCCCGCGCGTGCGGGCCAGGTCGACGTGAACGGCAAGCCGCTCGCGTCGTTTCGCCGCCGCGCGCTCGCGCGCGAGCTCACGATGCTCGCGCAGTTCAACCAGATTCCGTCGGGCCTGACGGTGCGCGAGCTCGTCGCGTACGGGCGCTACGCGTACGGCGGCTTCCTGCGCGGGCTGTCGCGCGCCGATCATGCGGCGATCGACGAGGCGCTCGACACGAGCGGCCTCGCCGGCGACGCCGGGCGCGACGTCGGTGCGCTGTCGGGCGGCGAGCGGCAGCGCGCGTGGATCGCGATGGCGCTCGCACAGCAGGCGCCGATCGTCCTGCTCGACGAGCCGACGACCTATCTCGACATCCATCACCAGCTCGACATCCTCGACGCGCTGCGCGCGCTGAACCGCGCGCGCGGGCTGACGATCGTGTGGGTCCTGCACGACCTGAACCAGGCGGCGGCGTACAGCGACGAGATCGTGCTGATGCGTGCCGGCCGCCTCGTCGCGCAGGGCTCGCCCGACGCGATGCTGGAGCCGGCGCGGCTGCGCGCGGCGTTCGGCGTCGACATGCTGAAGCTCGCGCATCCGCAGACGGGCGCGCCGATGTGCGTGCCGGCCTACGGGCCGCCGGCATCCGGCACGCCGGACGCGTTCGATCGCACAGTCCAGCGGGATATCGCCGTATGACGACGTTCGCGA
This sequence comes from Burkholderia sp. BCC1988, assembly GCF_905339895.1. NCBI lineage: Bacteria > Pseudomonadati > Pseudomonadota > Betaproteobacteria > Burkholderiales > Burkholderiaceae > Burkholderia > Burkholderia sp. BCC1988. Next base: position 173,849 of record NZ_CAJPHA010000009.1, on the reverse strand, counting down.
TGCGCAAGCGGCTCGCCGCGAGCGGGCAGGGCGCCCACGGTGCGGTAGCCGGCCGCCGCGCCGGCGCGCTCGCGCTCGGCCTCGTCGCGCTGATCGCGGTGCTGGCGGTGCTGCGCATCGCACCCGACCTGCGCGTGTGGTGGAACGCTGTGCCGGGCAGCGACGCGGCCGCGCTCGCGGGCGTGTTCCTGTTCGATCTCAACCTGCCGCGCGTCGCGGCCGCGCTCGTCGCGGGCGGCTGCCTCGGCATCGCGGGCGCGCTGTTCCAGTCGCTCACGCGCAACCCGCTCGCGTCGCCCGATCTGCTCGGCGTGACGGGCGGCGCCCAGCTCGGCCTGCTTGCGGCGATGCTGGTGCCGGCGCTCGCCGGGGTCGCATCGGTGCCGCTGCTGTTCGTCTGCGGGCTGGTCGCCGCCGCGTGCGCGATCGTCGCGGCCGGCGGCTGGCGCGCGACGCCGCTGCGGCTGGTGCTCGCGGGCAGCGTCTGCATGCTGCTGTTCGCGGCGCTGTCGACGCTCGTGCTCGCGTTCTTCGAGCAGAACATCGCGGGCGCCGCGCTGTGGACCAACGGCAGTCTCTATCAGCCGGGCGCGACCGGGCTCGCGCTCGCCGCACGCTGGCTCGTCGTGCCGCTGCTGGCGCTGCCGTTCGTGATCCGGCCGCTGAATCCGCTCGCGCTCGGTGACGAGGCGGCGGCCGCGGCCGGCGTGCGTGTCGACGCGACGCGGCTCGCGGCGACGATCGTCGCCGTCGCGTTCACCAGCGTGGCCGTCAGCATCGCGGGCCCGCTGTCGTATGTCGGGCTGGTCGCGCCGAACCTGCTGCGCCAGGTGCGCGGCGCACGCGCGGCGCGGCTCGGCGTGCTGGTGCCGCTGTCGGCGCTCGCGGGCGGTGCGCTCGTGCTCGTCACCGACAGCGCGGTGCTCGCGTCGGGCCTCGACGCGACGCTGTCGACCGGCGTCGCGATCGCGCTCGTCGGCACGCCGCTGATGCTCGCGATGATCCGGCGCGGCGCCGCATGGTCGGGCGTGCTGCACGCACAAGCCGAACGCGCGGCCGGCGGCGGGGCGACGCGCATGGTCGGCTGGCTCGAACGGCTCGGCTGGCCGCTGCGCTCCGCGCTGTTCGTCGTGGCCGGCGCGCTCGTCGTGTTCGTCGGCGTGTCGGCCGGCCCCGAATGGCTGTCGCCGGCACGCTGGTCCGCCGCGCTGTCGGGTCACGATGCCGTCGCGCGGATGCTGATCGACCTGCGCATGCCGCGGCTGCTGTGTGCGCTCCTAGCGGGTGCGCTGCTGGCGGTGAGCGGGGTCGCGATGCAGAGCGTCGTGCGCAACCCGCTCGCCGGCCCCGAAGTGCTCGGCGTCACGCAGGGCGCGGGGCTCGTCACGCTGTTCGCGTTGTCGACGTGGCCGCTGATGGGGCACGTGACGCTCGCGGCGGCCACGTTGAGCGGCGGTGCGGCGTCGCTCGCGATCACGCTCGTGCTGAATCACCGGCATCGTTACGCACCGCTCGCGGTCGCGCTGACCGGCATCGTGATCGGCGCGCTGTGGACCACGCTCGCGCAATGGCTGATCACGCAGCAAAGCGTGCAGCCCGCGCGCTTCGTCGTCTGGCTCGTCGGCGGCACCTACGGCCGCAGCTGGGGCGAGGTGTCGATGCTGCTGCCGTGGTGCGTGCTGGCGCTGCCGGTATTCGCATGGCTCGCGCGGCCGCTCGACATGCTCGCGCTCGGCGACGACCAGGCGGCCGCGCTCGGCCTGCCGGTCGCCGCGCTGCGGCCGCTCGCGCTGACGATCGCGACGCTCGCCGCCTGCGCGGCCGTCGCGGCGGTCGGCCCGGTCGGCTTCATCGGGCTGATGGCGCCGCACGTCGCGACGATGCTCGGCGCGCGCCGGCATCGCACGCGGCTGTGGCTCGCGGCCGCATGCGGCGCGCTGATTCTCGGCCTCGCCGATCTGGCCGCCCGCACGGTCGTCGCGCCGCGCGAAGTGCCGGCCGGCGTGCTGACCGCGCTGATCGGCGCGCCTTACCTGCTCGGGTTGCTGATCCTCGAGGGGCGCCGTGCCCGGCGCGCGGGGCGATGACGCCGGCGCTCGACGGCGCGCGCGCCACGCGATTCTCCGCGTTCGCGCCCGAACCGTTCGCCGCGCATCTCGACGCCGTGTGGCTCGGGACGCCCGACGACACGCACGCGCCGGGCCGGATCGTCGTGCCGGTCAGCGCGCTGCCCGAGCATCGCGATGCGGTGCTCGACGCGATGGTCCGCCACTACGGCGGCGATCCGGCGCTGCATGCGCGCGCGCTGGTGTCGCAATGGAGCAAGTACTACTTCGGCCGCGCGGCGCCCGCCGGCGTGGTCGCCGCGCTGACGCTCGGCCGGCCGCTCCACCTGGCGCCGGAGCGCACCTTCGTCGCGCTCGACGACGGCATGCCGGCCGCGCTGTACGTCGCGCCGGACGCGCTCGGCGCGCCGTGCGACGAACCTGCGCCGCGCTATGCGGGGCTCGTCGCGCATCTCGGCGCGGTGATCGACGTGCTCGCGGCGATGGGCCGCGTCACGCCGCGCGTGCTGTGGAGCAACGCGGGCAACCTGCTCGACTATCTGCTCGACACGTACCGCGCGCTGCCGTGCGCGGCCGATCCCGTTCGCGATGCCGACTGGCTGTTCGGCGCGTCGTGCGTCGCCGGCGAGCCGAATCCGCTGCGCATGCCGGTGCGCGACGCCGTGCCGCGCTCGCCGCTGCTGCCGACGCCGTTTCGCGCGCGCCGCGTGTGCTGCCTGCGCTATGAAATTCCTGGAGAAACGCAACTGTGTGGAAGCTGCCCGCTGCTATTGACGATGGACGACGCGGCGCTGGCCGGGCAGGATGCGATCCGGTGATGCCGGTACCGCATGCCGGCCGCCGCCATGCGCTCGCGGCACTGGCCGCGCTCGGCGCCGCGTGCTGCGGTGCGCCGGCCGTCGCGATCGCGGACGGCGCGCGCGCCGGGCAGGGCGGCACGCCGTCGCAACCGGACCGCTCGCTCGCCGCCAACCCCGTCGTGTCGCAGGCGAGCGCGACGATGCCGCTGCGGCCGCAGCGCGTGGTCGCGCTCGACTTCATGTTCGCGGAAAGCGTGATCGCGCTCGACCTCGTGCCGGTCGGCATGGCCGATACCGCGTTTTATCCGGGCTGGCTCGGCTACCAGAGCGACCGGCTCGCGCACGTGACCGACATCGGTTCGCGGCAGGAGCCGGGGCTCGAGGCGATTGCCGCGGTGAAGCCCGACCTGATCATCGGCGTCGGCTTCCGGCATGCGCCGATCTTCGCCGCGCTCGACCGGATCGCGCCGACGATCCTGTTCCAGTTCAGCCCGAACGTGTCGGAAGACGGTGTGCCCGTCACGCAGCTCGACTGGATGCGCCAGATCTTCCGGACGATCGGTCGCGTGACCGGGCGCGAGGCGCGCGCGCAGGCGGTCGAAGCGCAACTCGACGCCGGGATCGCGCGCAATGCGGCGCGGCTCGCGGCCGCGGGCCGCGGCGGCGAACGCATCGCACTGCTGCAGGATCTCGGGCTGCCCGACCGCTACTGGGCCTATACGGGCAACAGCACGTCGGCCGGCCTCGCGCGCGCGCTCGGGCTCGACCCGTGGCCGAAGAAGCCGACGCGGGAAGGCACGCTCTACGTGACGTCCGCCGATCTGCTCCGGCAACGCGATCTCGCCGTGCTGTTCGTCACCGCGACGGGGATGGACGTGCCGCTGTCGTCGAAACTCGATTCGCCGGTGTGGCGTTTCGTGCCCGCGCTGCGCGAGCGCAGGATCGCGCTCGTCGAACGGAACATCTGGGGATTCGGCGGGCCGATGTCGGCGCTGAAGCTGGCCGACGTGATGACCGATACGATGCTGAAGCTGCCGGCCGTGCGCTGAACGAGCGGCGGGTCGTCGGCAGGTGGGGCGGCGTGGTCGCGAATTGCATGGTCTCGCGCGTGTTGCGCGAATGCCTATTCCGCTGCATTACGTCGGCGTCGTAAACAACTACGTACACCGAACGATATATTTCCGGTGCTTCCCGACGCTCACCATCCTTCGAACCTGAAACCGCCTGCGTGCAGCATTCGCTGCGCGCAGGCGGCAGGTGTTTGACGATACTTATGCGCTCAGCGCATCCGCACCATCGCGTGCGCGTGACCGCGCGGGCGTCGTATCGCTGACGATCTGCCCGTTGTCGAGCTTCAGCAGGCGATCGGCGAGACCGAAATAGCGGTCGTCGTGCGTGATCACGATCACGGCCTTGCCGCGCGCGCGCAGCTCCGGCAGCAACTGTTCGTAGAACACCGCCTTGAACGACGGATCCTGGTCGGCCGCCCATTCGTCGAACAGGTAGAACGGCCGGTCCTCCAGGTACGCGACGACGAGCGCGAGCCGCTTGCGTTGCCCGGTCGACAGCGCGCGGTTCGAGAACGCGCCGTCGACGACCTTCACCTTGTGATCGAGCGCGAGCTTCGCGACCAGCGCGTTCGCGCGCGCATCGGCCTGCGCCCGCGCCGGATCGTCTGGATCGACGATGCCGAGCAGCGCATCGAACAGGTGGAAGTCGTTGAACACCGCGCTGAAACGCTGCCGGTACGCGGCGCGCTCGCGCCAGCCGATCGGGCGGCCGTCGACCTCGATCGTGCCTTCCTCCGGCTCGTAGAGCCCCGTCAGCACCTTCGCGAGCGTCGTTTTGCCGCTGCCGTTGCCGCCGACGATGAACACGAGTTCGCCCGGCCGGATCGTCAGGTCGATCGGCCCGATGCGGAACATCCGTTCGTCGCGCTCGTGGAAATACGCGTGCGTGACGCCGCGCAGCGTGACGGCGCCTGCCGGCGGCACGTCGGGCGCGTCGCTCGCGGGCGGCACCGTGCGCAGCGCGCCGAATTCGGCCATCACGCCTTCGATGCGCCCGAGCGACACGCGCGCCGCGTTGACGGTCGGCAGGTTGTTCAGCAGACCGTCGAGCGGCACCAGCATGAACAGGAACACGACGACGTAGCCGGCCGCCGTGCCCGCATCGGCATGCACGCCGAGCTGCGGCCAGAACGCGGCCGCGCCGAGGAACCCGTAGAACAGGAAGATGATCCAGCCGACGCCGACCGCATACGCGCTGAACGCGCGGCGGCGGTGGTCGCGCACCTCGCCGATCGCGGCGCCGAGCTGGCCGTCGACGAACTGGCGCGCGCGCGCGTCGTGCAGCTTCAGCTCCTTCGCGCCGGAGAACAGCGAGCCGAGATAGCCGAACAGGCGGTCCTGCGCGTGGCCGGCCGCCTCCAGCGACGCGATCGCGCGGCGATCGCCGGTGTGATAGCCGAGCGAGCCGGCGACGATCGCGGTCAGCGCGAGCACGCACACGGGCCACGACAGCCACGCGAGATAGCCGAGACAGCCGAACACGATCGAGCCGTGCATCACCAGGTTCGGCAGCGCGAAGAACAGCATCGACACGTTGGTCGCGTCGTCGGTCAGCACCGACTGCACGGGCGCCGCGCCGATCCGCTCGATGTCGCGCAGCTCGGCCGCGCCGACGCGCCGCGCGAGATGCACGCGCAGCCGCGCCATCGTGTCCTGCGACAGCCGGGCGAACAGCGTGCCCGACACGATCCGCGTGACGAGCGCGATCACCGCGCACAGCGCGAAGCGCCACGCGAGCGCCGCGTCGGCCGCGCCGGGCGTCGCGAGCGCGCGGTTCAGCGTCGCGACGAGCAGCACGCTCGCGACGCCGTTGAGCACGCAGGCGACGAGCGCGAGCGCGAGCGACGCGCGGCTTTCGCGCAGCAACGCGAGGATCAGGCGGGCCGCGGGGCGGCCGGGGGAGGCGTCGAGGGACGGCGGGGAAGAAGGCTCGTGGGCAGCGGTCATCGGCAACGTCGGTAAATGAAGGGCAGGCAAACCCTGCGGAAACGGCAAGACTGATGCGAAAGCGGCGCGCGGGGCGGGCCCGGTTGCGACTTTCCTCCCTGATAGACGAACGGGCCGCGCAAATATTTAGCCCTGCCTTCAAAAAATGCATCCGTGCCGGCTTTGCGCGCAAAACGGTAAAAAATCGGTCGCGCCGTTCGTCACACAAGTGAAGCCGCCCCATGCGGCCCCGAGACTTGGCCGAAGCGGCCGGACCGAAGGACTTCACGCACATGACGAGTTTCCCGACTGCGTTGCATCACCGAATCCGCGAACTGGCGCGCCGCGCGCCCGACGCGCCCGCGCTCGCCGCGCCTTTCCAGAACGACCTGCGCCTGTCGCGCGGCGCGCTCGACGCGCGTGCGTCGCACCTTGCCCGCCAACTGCGCGCGGCCGGTGTCGGCGCGGAAGTGCGGGTGGGTGTCTGTGTCGAGCGCTCGTGCGAGCTGTTCGTCGCGCTGCTCGCCGTGCTGAAGGCGGGCGGCGTATTCGTGCCGCTCGATCCGCGTCATCCGGCCGCGCGCCTCGACTGGATCGTCCGCGATGCGCAACTGCGGCACGGCGTCGTCGATGCGGCCGGCCGCGCGGCGCTCGGCGCGTCGTTCGAACACGCGTTCGACGCAAGCTCCGCGGAGGCCGCCGCCTGCGTCGACGACGAGGACGTGCCCGTTCATCCGCGCTCGGCCGCCTACATGATCTATACGTCGGGCTCGACCGGCACGCCGAAGGCGGTGGTCGTCGAGCACGGGCCGCTCGCCGCGCATTGCGATGCGCTCGCGGCCGCGCTGCCGATCGCGGGCGGCGACCGCCTGCTGCATTTCGCGTCGGTCAATTTCGATGCCGCGCACGAGTGCTGGCTCGCGCCGCTCGCGGTGGGTGCGAGCGTGACGATCGCGCCGCCGCAACCGTTCGCGCCGGACGCCGCGCATGCGCTGATGGTGCGCGAAGCGGTCAGCGTCGCCGCGTTCCCGCCGGCCTACCTGCGCGAATTCGCGGCCGTCGCCGCGCGCGACGGCGTGCCGCCGGCCTTGCGCGTGCTCGCGTTCGGCGGCGAAGCGCTGCCGCAACAGGCATTCGAATTCGTGCGCCGCACGTTCCCGTCGGTACGCCTGATCAACGGCTACGGGCCGACCGAGGCCGTGATCTCGCCGATGCTGTGGCCGGTCGAGCCGGGTGAAATGCCCGCGCTGGCGGCGGACGATGCGTATGCGTCGCTGCCGATCGGTCGCGCGATCGGCCCGCGTGTCGCGCGCATCGCCGGCGACGAGGCTGGCGAGTCGAATGATGTGGGCGAGGGCAGCGAGCTGCTGCTCGGCGGCGTGTGTCTCGCGCGCGGCTATCACGGCCGCCCGGCGCTGACGGCCGAACGCTTCATTCCCGATGCGCACGGCGAACCCGGTGCCCGCGTGTACCGTACCGGCGACCTCGCGCGCCTGCGCGCCGACGGTGCGTTCGATTATCTCGGCCGCCTCGACGATCAGGTCCAGGTGCGCGGCGTGCGTGTGGAGCCCGCGGAAATCGCCGCGTGCCTGCGCACGCATCCGGCAGTGGCCGACGCGGCCGTGATCGCCGAAACCGGCAACGGGCCGACGCGGCTGATCGCGTGCGTCGCGCTGCGCGCGGCCGTCGACGATGCGGCGCTGAAGGCGCACGTGGGCGCGCAATTGCCCGCCGCGTGGCAGCCGCACCGCTTCGTGCGCTGCGCTGCGCTGCCGTACACGCTGAACGGCAAGCTCGACCGTGCCGCGCTGCGCGAGCGCAGCGCCGCCGCGCGCGACGCCGAAGCTCCCGCCGGCGCCGCGCCGCGCACGCCGACCGAAGCGCAGATCGCCGGCTTCTGGCAGACGCTGCTCGGCCTCGACGCGACGCCGTCGCGCGACGACCGCTTCTTCGCGCTGGGCGCCGATTCGCTCGCCGCGATGCAACTGCAGGCCGCGATCCGCGCCGCGTTGCGCGTGAACCTGCAGCTCGACACGCTGTTCGCCGATCCGGCACTGGCCGAGCTGGCCGCGCGCGTCGATCAGGCGGAGCGCGAGACGGGTGAGCCGCTGGCCGCGATTGCCGCGCGCCGCGCACCGGGCGACGCCGCCGCATCGGGTGCCCCGCATGTCGATCGTGCCGCATCGCTCGCACAGCAACGCTTCTGGGTGCTCGCGCAAACGCGTGATGCCAGCGCCGCGTATCACATCGCCGCGCACTGGACGATCGACGGCGCGCTCGACCGCGCTGCGCTGCAGCGTGCGCTCGATCACGTGATCGGGCGGCACGACGCGTGGCGCACGACGCTCGTCGACAACGACGACGGCATCGTGATGCAGCGCATCCATGCCCGTCTGCCGGTTACGATCGCGACGCTCGACTTGCGCGACCAGCCGCCGGCCGCTCGCGACGCGCAAGCCGCGCGTATCGCCGAGCACGACGCGGGCGCACCGTTTGATCTGTCGAACGGGCCGCTGCTGCGCGCGACGCTCGTCGTGCTCGCCGACGATCGCCACCGGCTGCTGCTGACCGCGCACCACGCGATCACCGACGGCTGGAGCTCGCGCTGCGCATTCGACGAATTGTCGGCCGCGTACCGTGCGTATGCGGAAGGGCGCGAACCGTCGTTGCCGCCACTGCCGATCCAGTACGCCGACTATGCGGACTGGCAGCGCGACATGCTCGCCGGCGGCGAAGGCGAGCGCCAGCTCGATTACTGGCGCGGCGCCTTGCGCGACGTGCCGGGCCCGCTCGCGCTGCCGGTCGATCGGAAGCCGGGTGCGACGCGCACGCTGCAGGGCGCACGCGTGTCGGTTCGCCTGGCCGACGCGGTCGCGGCGGATGTTCGGCGTCTCGCGCGCGACGCACAGGCCACGGTCTTCACGGTGCTGCTGGCCGCGCTCGACGCATGGCTGTCGCGCCTGACCGGCGAGACCGACGTGGTCGTCGCGGTGCCGGTCGCACATCGGCAGCGCCCGGAAACCCGCGCGCTGCTCGGCCTGTTCCTGAACACGGTCGCGTTGCGCGTGCGCGTGGCGCCGACGCTGCCGTTCCGCGCGCTGGTCGACGCGGCACGTACGGCGGCACTCGACGCGGTCGCGCACCAGGACGTGCCGTTCGAGCGCGTCGTCGATGCGGTGAAACCGCCCGTCAGGCGCGGCGACGAATGGCTGCGCGTGAAATTCGCGCAGCAGTTCGATGCGCGGTACGACAGCGTGCTGCCGGGCGCGACCGCCGTTGCGACGCCGGGGCCCGATCTCGCCGCGCGCTTCGACTTCGCGCTTGATTTCACCGACGACGCGCACGGGATCGAACTCGTCGCCGCCTATGCGACCGACTGCATCGAATCCGACACCGCGCGCGCATGGCTCGACAGCTATGCGGCGCTCGTCGCGTCCGCCGCACATGAACCGCACCGCGCGACGGCCGCGCTGCCATGCGATGCGTCGCCGGAATCGCGCCAGCCGCGCGACGGCCGTGCGTTGCAGCTCGAACACGCCGACATCGTCGCCGCGTTCGCGCGGCAGGCCGCCGCGTATCCGCATCGCGTCGCACTCGCCGATGCGTCGGCGTCGCTGACGTTCGCCGAACTCGACGATGCGTCGAACCGTATCGCACATGCGCTGAAACTGCGCGGCGCGACGGCCGAAGCACCGGTCATCGTCTGCATCGAGCGCTCGGCCCGCTTCGTCGTCGGCCTGCTCGGCGCACTGAAGGCCGGCGCGCTGGCCGTGCTGCTCGACCCGGCCCAGCCGGCCGCGCGCCTCGCGGCCGCGGCCGCCGATTGCGGCGCACGCTGGGCGTTCGTCGCGCAGCAGCGGGACGGGGCCGCGTGGCCGGCCGGCAGCGCCGCACAGCCGCTCGACGTCGACACGCTTGCGCAGGACGCGACGCTCGCGCATGCGGCCGGCATCCGCGTCGCGCCGCATCCGGAACAGGGCGCGTACCTGATCTATACGTCGGGTTCGACCGGCACGCCGAAGGGTGTCGTCGTGTCGCACGGCGCACTGGCCGACTACGTGCAGGGGATGCTCGACGAACTCGCGTTCGCACCGGACGCGTCGTTCGCGATGGTGTCGACGGTTGCCGCCGACCTCGGCCACACGACGCTGTTCGGCGCGCTGTGCGCGGGCCGCACGCTGCACCTGCTGCCGGCCGCGTGCGCGTTCGATCCGGACCTGTTCGCCGACGAGATGCGCCGCCGCGACGTCGGCGTGCTGAAGATCGTGCCGAGCCACCTGCAGGCGCTGCTCGACGCGCGCGTGCCGGCCGACGTGCTGCCGCGCCATGCGCTCGTGACCGGCGGCGAAACGCTGACGTGGGCGCTCGTCGCGCGAATCGCCGCGCTCGCGCCGGCCTGCCGCGTGATCAACCATTACGGGCCGACCGAGGCGACCGTCGGCGCGATCGCGTGCGACACCGCGTCGATCGCCGCCGATGCGCGCGATCCCGCGAGCAGCGTGCCGCTCGGCGGTCCGCTGCCGAATGCGCGCGCGCTGGTGCTCGACGCGTTCGGCGCGTGCGTGCCGGCCGGCGCGGCGGGCGAACTGTATCTGGGCGGCCCGGGCGTGGCGCGCGGTTACCTGAACCGGCCCGCGCAGACCGCCGAGCGCTTCGTGCCCGATCCGTTCGCGGCCGGTGCGCGCCTGTATCGAACCGGCGACCGCGTGCGCCTGCGCGCGGACGGCCGTCTCGCGTTCCTCGGCCGCATCGACGACCAGGTGAAGATTCGCGGCTATCGCGTCGAGCCGGGCGAGGTGAGCGCGGCGGTACGCGCGGCCGGCCCGATCGCGCAGGCCGAAACGCTCGCGATCGAGCACGACGCCCGCCTGCGGCTCGCCACGTTCGTCGTGATGCGCGACGGCGCGGCATTCGACGAAGCGGCCGTGCGCGTGGCGCTCGGCGCGACGTTGCCCGACTATATGGTGCCCGCGCAGTTCGTCGTGCTCGCACGCCTGCCGGTGACCGCGAACGGCAAGCTCGATCGCGCGGCGCTGCGCGAACTGGCCGCCGCGCCGGTGGCGGTGGCCGCCGGCGATGCGCCGCAGGGGCCGGTCGAAACGGCGCTCGCCGAAGTCTGGCAAGCGGTGCTGAAGGCGCCGCACGTCGGCCGCGACGACAATTTCTTCGAACTCGGCGGCGATTCGATTCTGGTGCTGCAGCTGATCGCACGCGCCCGCAAGCGCGGCGTGCGCTTCACGCCGAAGCAGCTGTTCGACGGCCCGACGGTCGCCGAACTCGCGCGCATCGCGAAGATCGAGGACGTTGCCGCCGCAACGACATCGACCGCGCCGGCTTGGTCCGCAACGGTTTCCGCAGCGGTCCTGACGCCTGCACAGCAGCGCTTCTTCGCGCTCGACGTGCCGCATCCGGGCCACTGGAACCAGTCCGTCGCGTTCGACGTGCGCGGTCCGTTCGACGCCGACGCATTCGCGCGTGCATTCGACGCGTTGCTCACCCATCACGACGCATTCCGCCAGCGCTTCGCGCGTGGCGCGGACGGCAAGTGGCGCGCGAGCGATGCGCCGAAACCCTACGACGCGCTGCCGTTCGTCGAAGTCGCCGCGCGCGACGAAGCAGACGCGCTGGCGCGCTTCGACGCGTTGCAGCGTCGCCTCGACCTCGGCCGCGGGCCGCTCGCGTGCGCATGCGCGGCGCGGCTGGCGGACGGTGCGACGCGGCTGTATCTGGCGATTCACCACGCGATCGTCGACGGCGTGTCGTGGCGCATCCTGCTCGACGACCTCGACGCCGCGTATCGCGCCGCATGCGAGCGCACGCCCGTTCGCCTGTCGCAGCCGGGCCTGCGCGCGGCTGCGTGGGCCGCGCGCCTCGCGCGTGCCGCGACGGAGCCGGCATCGCCGTTCGCCGCTGAAGCGGCTTACTGGGCCGGCATGGCACAGGGCGACGACCTGGTGCCTGATCATCCCGACGCGCCGGCGACGAACGCCGACGCGGCCGTCGTCGTGCAGACCATCGACGCGGCATTGACCCGCGCCGCGCTGACCGACGCGCACGCCGCGTATCGCACGCAGACGATCGAACTGCTGGGCGCGGCGCTCGCGTTGGCGCTGGCCGGTGCCGACGGCGCCGCGTCGTGCCGCGTCGAACTCGAAGGGCATGGCCGCGAGCCGCTGTTCGACGATGCGGACGCGAGCCGCACGATCGGCTGGCTGACGAGCCACTATCCGGTCACGCTGCCGGTCGAAGCCACCGCGCGCGACACGCTGTGCGCGGTCAAGGACACGCTGCGCGCGGTGCCGCACAAGGGGCTCGGCTTCGGCGTGCTCGCGCACTACGGCGACGCGGCGACGCGTGCGGCGCTGGCCGCCGTGCCGCGTCCGCGCGTCACGTTCAACTATCTCGGCCAGTTCGATGCGCCGCGCGACGCAGCGCTCGTGCCGCGCTTCGGCGGCACCGGCATCGAGCGCGACCCGCAAGGGCCGCTCGGCAACACGCTCGCGATCCATGCGTACCTCGATACCGACCGCGACGGCGCGCGCACGCTGAAGGTTCACTGGGTATACGGCGCGCCGCAGTTCGAGCGCGCGACGATCGATGCGCTCGCGGAACGCTTTGCGGCCGCACTGCGCGAACTCGCCGACGCATGCGCATCGCGTGTCGCGCATCGCGGCGGCGGCGCGACGCCAGGCGACTTCCCGCTCGCGCAGGCCGCCGGCCTCACGCAGGCCGCGATCGAGCGCGCGCCGCTCGACTGGCGCACGATCGACGACGTGTATCCGCTGTCGCCGATGCAGCAGGGGATCCTGTTCCATGCGCTGTTCGCGCCCGGTCATGCGAGCTACGTGAACCAGCTCGTCGCGACCGCGACGGCGCTCGATACCGACCGGCTCGCGGCCGCGTTCGCCGCCTCGGTCGCACGTCACGACATCCTGCGCACCAGCGTGATGCCCGACGAGGCCGCACCGCTGCAATGCGTGCATCGCCATGCGCGGATGCCGGTCGAGCAACTCGACTGGCGTACATGCGGCGACACGCTGAATACCGACTTCGACGCGTGGCTCGCGGCCGACCGTGCACGCGGCTTCGACTGGCGCGAGCCGCCGCTGATGCGGCTCACGCTGATCCGCGTAACGGACGACGCGTGGCGCGTCGTGTGGACGCGCCACCACGTGCTGCTCGACGGCTGGAGCACCGCGCGCCTGCTCGCGGACGTGCTGCGCGACTATCGCGACCCCGATGCGGTGTCGCCGTTCGCGAGCCGCCCGGCGCTGCGCTATCGCGACTTCATCGCGTGGCTCGGCACGCGCGACCGCGACGCCGACGAACGCTTCTGGACCGGGCGGCTCGCGCGTCTCGACGCGCCGACGCTGATCGCCGAGCGTATGGCCGACCGCGCGGACGCCGAGATGGTCACGTGGCGCGCGACGATCGACGCAGCCGCGACGACGCGTATCGCGCACACGGCGCGCGCGCTGAAGCTGACCGTCAACACGCTGGTGCAGGGCGCGTGGGCGCTCGCGCTGCAGCGCATGACGCACCAGCCGGCCGTCGCGTTCGGCGCGACCGTCGCGGGCCGTCCCGATGCGCTCGCGGACGTCGATACGGTGCTCGGCCTCTTCATCAACACGCTGCCGGTGATCACGGCGCCCGCGCCGCAACAACGCGCGGCCGACTGGCTGCAAGGATTGCAGCGCGAGAACGCGGCGGCCGCCGAGCATGCGCATACGCCGCTCGCCGACATCCAGCGCTGGGCGCGCGGCGCCGGCGGCGCACTGTTCGACACGCTGGTCGTGTTCGAGAACTACCCGGTCGACGACACGGCGCGCGATGCCGATCCGCGTGCGCTCGCGCTGAGCGGCGTGCGCAGCATCGAGTCGACCGATTTCGCGCTGACGCTCGTGATCGAAAGCGGCGCCGAGCTGACGATCGACTACGGCTACGACACCGCGCGCGTCGATGCGCACCAGGTCGAGACCTGGCACCGCGCGTTCGCGTGCGCGCTCGATGCGCTGGCCCGCACGCCCGACGCGCTGCTCGGCACGCTGTCGATCGCCGACGACGCGACGCGCGACGCGCTGGCCCGCGCGCAGGACACCGCACGGAGCTGGCCGGACGCGCAACGGCAACCGCTACATCTGCAATTCGCGGACGCTGCACGCGCAACGCCCGATGCGATCGCACTCGAATATGCGGATGCGCAAGGTAACGTGCAACGCGCGACATATCGCGAACTCGACCTGAACACGACACGCGTCGCCGCCGCATTGCGCCGGCGCGGCGTGCAGACCGACACGCCGGTCGCGCTGTGCGTCGAGCGTTCGTTCGACATGGTGACGGCGCTCGTCGGCGTGCTGAAGGCAGGCGCCGCGTACCTGCCGGTCGACCCCGACTATCCGGCCGAGCGCATCGCGTACCTGTTGCGCGACGCGCGGCCCGCGGTCGCGATCACCCAGGCCCATCTGCGCGCGCGAGTCGAGGCCGCGCTCGGCGACGACGCGACGACGCAGTTGCTGACGGTCGCCGATCTGCTCGCCGATGACGCGAACGATGGCGGCGAGCACGGCGAAGCGGGCGATGCCGCCGAGATCGCGACCGACATCGACGCCGCCCAGCTCGCGTACCTGATCTACACGTCCGGCTCGACCGGCAAGCCGAAGGGCGCCGGCAACTCGCACGGCGCGCTCGCGAACCGGATCGCGTGGATGCAGCACGCGTACCGGCTGACGCGCGACGACGTCGTGCTGCACAAGACGCCGTTCGGCTTCGACGTGTCGGTGTGGGAATTCGTGTGGCCGCTCGCGACCGGCGCGAAGCTCGCGATCGCCGCGCCCGGCGACCACCGCGATCCGGCCCGCCTCGCGGCCGCGATCCATGCGCACGGCGTGACGGTGCTGCACTTCGTGCCGTCGATGCTGGCCGCGTTCGCCGCGTATCTCGACGATTTCCAGGCCGCCGCGCAATGCGACAGCGTGCGCCTGATCGTCGCGAGCGGCGAGGCGCTCGCGCCGGAACTCGTCGCGAAGGTCGCGCGGCTCGTGCCGAACGCGACGCTCGTGAACCTGTACGGGCCGACGGAAGCCGCGATCGACGTGTCGCACTGGACCTGCGGCCCCGACGACGCCAACGCATTCGCGGTGCCGATCGGCCATCCGATCGCGAACCTGCAGCTGCACGTGCTCGACGCGGCCTGGCAGCCGGTGCCGGCCGGCGCGACCGGCGAACTGTATCTGGCCGGCGCGGGGCTCGCGCGCGGCTATCTCGGCCGCCCG
This sequence comes from Burkholderia sp. BCC1988, assembly GCF_905339895.1. Taxonomy (NCBI): domain Bacteria; kingdom Pseudomonadati; phylum Pseudomonadota; class Betaproteobacteria; order Burkholderiales; family Burkholderiaceae; genus Burkholderia; species Burkholderia sp. BCC1988. The sequence continues at coordinate 158,715 of NZ_CAJPHA010000009.1, read as the reverse complement.
GGGCTGACCGCCGAGCGTTTCGTGCCCGATCCGTTCGTCCCGGGCGCGCGCATGTATCGCACCGGCGACCTCGCACGGCGTCGCGCCGACGGCGCGCTCGACTACCTCGGCCGCGTCGACACGCAGGTGAAGCTGCGCGGCCAGCGGATCGAGCCGGGCGAAATCGAGGCGCTGCTGCGCGCAGCGCCCGGCGTGCACGACGCGGTCGTGATCGTGCGCGACGAGCAGCTGATCGGCTATGTCGCACGCGGCGACGCGGGGCCGCTCGACCGTGCGGCCCTGCTGGATTCGCTGCGCGCGCAGTTGCCGGCCTACATGGTGCCGTCGCAGCTGATCGAACTCGACGCGCTGCCGGTCACGCCGAACGGCAAGTGCGACCGCCATGCGTTGCCCGCACCGGTGCGCGAGGCGGCCGCGGCCAGCGAACTCGTGACCGACACGGAGCGCGCGCTCGCGGCGATCTGGCAACGCGTGCTGCACGTCGACGCGATCGGCCGCGACGACGATTTCTTCCTGCTCGGCGGCCACTCGCTGCTCGCGACGCAAGCCCATGCGCAGGCGAACCTGCACTGGGGCCTCGCGCTGCCGCTGCGCACGCTGTTCGACACCCGCACGCTCGCACGCTGCGCGGACGCGATCGATGCGGCCTGCGCGGCACGCGGCGCGACCGACGCGGCGAGCGCGATCGACGCGCTGCTCGGCGAACTGGAAACCCAATAAGGACGACGGATGACGAGGATGCAACCCGACTGGCTCGCACTCGCGACGCGTTTCGCGCAATTGCCCGACGCGCAGCGCGCGGTGTTCATCGACAAGCTCGGCGCGGCCGGCATCGACTTTCGCATGCTGCCGATCCCGCCGCGCACGCCGCGCGGCGACCGTGTGCCGGCATCGTTCGCGCAGACGCGGCTGTGGCTGCACGCGCGGCTGATCGACGCGCCGGACGCGTATCACATCACCGAGCGGCTCGCGCTGACGGGCCCGCTCGACGCGCACGCGCTGCGGCTCGCGTGCGATGCGCTGATCGCGCGCCATGAAGCGCTGCGCACGACCTTCGACGAAGCGGAGGACGGCGTCGCGCAGACGATCCATCCGCCGCTGCGCTGCCCGTGGCGCGAGACCGGTCTCGAAGCGCTGCCCGACGCGCAGCGCATGGCACGCGCCGAAAGCATCGCGACGGCCGACGAAGCCGCCGCGTTCGATCTCGGCGCGGCGCCGCTCATGCGCGCACACCTGATCCGTCTCGACGCGACGCATCACTGGCTCGCGCTGACCGTTCACCACATCGTGTCGGACGGCTGGTCGTCGGACGTGATGCGGTTCGAACTTGCGGCGTTCTATCGCGCGTATGCGTCGGGCGCGCCGGTGCCGCTCGCGCCGCTGCCGATCCAGTATGCGGACTATGCGCTGTGGCAACGCCGCTGGCTCGATGCCGGCGAGCGCGATCGCCAGCTGGCGTTCTGGCGCGAGCGCCTCGACCCGCAACGCGGCGTGCTGACGCTGCCCGGCGCGACCGCACGGCCCGCGCGTCGCAGCGCACGCGGCGCACGTCACGTGTTTTCCCTCGACACACACACCGGTGCGCGGCTGCGCGCGTTCGCGGCCGCGTCGGGCGCGACGCCGTTCGCGGTGCTGCTCGCGGCGCTCGACGCGCTGCTCGCGCGCGCGACCGGCGATGCGCGGATCTGCGTCGGCGTGCCGGCCGCGAACCGCGAGCGCGCGGAAACGGCCGGCCTGATCGGCTTTTTCGTCAACACGCTCGCGATCGATGTCGACGTGCCCGCGCACGGCGATTTCGCGTCGCTGGTCGCGCGCACGCAGCGCGCGCTCGTCGATGCGCAGATGCACCAGGACGTGCCGTTCGAGCAGGTCGTCGACGCGCTCGGCGTGCCGCGTAGCGCCAGCCACCATCCGCTGTTCCAGGTGATGGCCGCGTACGGCGAGCGCCGCGCGCTGCCGGCGCTGGGCGCGGCATCGGCAACCTTGCTGCCGTCCGGCACGCCTTCCGCGAAATTCGACCTGACGCTTGCCGTCGAGGCGACGCCCGACGGCACGTTCGACGCCGCATTCATCTACGCGCTCGACCTGTTCGACGGCGACGCGATCGCGCGGCTGGCCGCGCGCTTCGTCACGCTGCTCGGCGATGCGCTCGCGCGCCCCGACATGCCGATCGGCGATCTCGACTGGCTGCCGGCCGACGAACTCGCACAACTCTTCGCGTGGAATGCGCCGGCACGCGCGGCCGAAGCCGAACCGTTCGTGCCGGTGCACGCACGGATCGCCGCACACGCGCACGCACGGCCCGACGTACGCGGTGTCGCCGACATCGATCGCGCGCTGACGCGCGGCGAGGTCGACGCGCGCGCGGCCCGCATCGCGCGCAATCTCGTCGCGGCCGGCGTGCGGCCCGAGATGCGCGTCGGCGTCGCGCTGCAGCGCTCGGTCGACCTGCTGGTCGCGCTGATCGCGGTGCTGAAGTCGGGCGCCGCGTTCGTGCCGCTCGATCCGGCGCATCCGCGCGAACGGCTCGCGCAGATCGTCGGCGACGCGGGCATCGCGCACGTGCTGACCGACGCCGCGAGCGCCGCGTCGCTGCCCGAGCTACCGGCGCTGCGCGTCTGGCGCGCGGACGAAGTGGACGCGCTCGACGAAGCCGCGGACGTCGCGCTGCCTGACGTGCTGCCCGGCCATGCGGCGTACGCGATCTACACGTCCGGCTCGACCGGCAAGCCGAAAGGCGTGGTCGTCGATCACGCGGCGTTCGCGCGGCATTGCGCGGCGATCGCCGAGCGCTACGGCGCGGGCGAGCACGACGTGTTCCTGCTGTTCCAGTCGGTCAACTTCGACGGCGCGCACGAAGGCTGGTTTTCGCAGTACCTGTCGGGTGCCGCCGTGTCGGTGACGGCCGACGTGCTGTGGCCGCCCGCGCAGACCTGCGCGATGATGATTCGCGACGGCGTGACGATGACCTACGTGCCGCCCGGCTGCGCCGCGCAGCTTGCCGAATGGGCGCTCGTGCATGGCGCGCCGCCGACGCTGCGCTCGCTGACCGTCGGCGGCGAGGCGACGTCGCGCGAAGCCTTCGCGATGTTGCGCCGCGCGATGCCGAACGTGCGCGTGGTCAACGGCTACGGCCCGACCGAGACCGTGATCACGCCGACGCTGTGGATGTTCCGTCCCGGCGACGATCTCGCGACGCTCGGCGACGCCGCGTACCTGCCGATCGGCACGCTGGTCGGCGCGCGCACCGCGCACGTGCTCGACGCGCGGCTGCATCCGCTGCCGGTCGGCGTGATCGGCGAGCTGTACCTCGGCGGCGAGGGGATCGGCGTCGCGCGCGGCTATCTCGACCGTCCCGCGCTGACGGCCGAGCGCTTCGTGCCCGATCCGTACGGCGCGCCGGGCGCACGCCTGTATCGCACGGGCGACCTCGTGCGGCGGCGCGCGGACGGCGTATTCGACTTCATCGGCCGCGTCGATCACCAGGTGAAGCTGCGCGGGCTGCGCATCGAACTCGGCGAGATCGAGGCCCAGCTGGCCGCGCACGATGCGGTGCGCGAAGCGTGCGCGGTCGTGCACGGGCAGGGCGCGCAGGCGCAGCTCGTCGCGTACGTCGAACTGACCGCCGACGCGCAGGCGGCCGCGCAACCGGTGGAGGCCGCGACGCTCGACGCGCATCTGCGCCGCACGCTGCCCGACTACATGGTGCCCGCGCAGCTGATCGTGCTCGACGCGCTGCCGCGCAACGCGAACAGCAAGGTCGATCGGGCGCGGCTGCCGGCGCCGGTGCGCGTCGAACGCGCTTACGAGGCGCCGCACGACGGCGACGAAACCGCGCTCGCGGCGATCTGGCGCGACGTGCTGAACGTCGAGCGCGTCGGCCGCGGCGATCACTTCTTCGAACTCGGCGGCCATTCGCTGGCGGCGGTGCGCGTCGCGACGCGCGTTGCCGAGCGGCTCGGCCGCGACGTGCCGGTGCGCGCGCTGTTCGAAGCGCCGGTGCTCACGCAATACGCGCGCCAGGTGGCCGATGCGCCGCGCGCCGCGCACGCCGGCGCCGCGGCGCCGGGCGTCGCGATGGTGAAGCCCGATGCGCACGGCGTGTGGCCGCTGTCGCCCGCGCAACTCGGCCTGTGGTTCCTGTGGCGCGCGCAGCCGGACAGCGCCGCATACAACATTCCGGTCGCGCTGCGCGTGCGCGGCCCGCTCGATGTCGATGCGCTGCGCGCGGCGTTTTCGGCGGTCGCGGCCGCGCATCCGGCGCTGCGCACGCGGCTCGTCGCGCGCGACGGCATGCTGCCGGGCCAGCGGATCGACGCCGCGGCGAGCGTCGCGCTGCCGGTCGTCGACTTGTCTGCGCAGCCCGACGCGCTCGCGCGCGCGGCGGCGCTGACCGGCGCCGATGCGCTCGCGCCGTTCGATCTCGCGGCCGACGCGCCGCTGTGGCGCGCCCGCGTGCTGCGGCTCGGCGCGGACGATCACGTGCTGTCGGTGACGATCCATCACATCGTGTCGGACGGCGAATCGATCGAGCTGTGGCTCGACGCGGTGCGCGCGCGCTATGTCGCGCTCGTGCGCGGCGAAGCGGCCCGGGCCTCTTCGACGACGACAACGGCGTCAGAAAACACGCCGCTCGTGCTGCCCGCGCCGTGCCAGCCGGCCCGCGTCGCGTACTGGCGCGACGCGCTGGCCGACCTGCCGCCGCCCATGCTGCCGCAGCGCGCCGACGCGCCGGCCGTGCCGCAATGGCGTGCGGCGCGCATCGCGTTCGAGTTCGACGCGTCGCTGATCCGTGCCGCGCGCGATGCCGCGTCGGCGTCGCACGCGACGTTGCCGATGCTGCTGCATGCGGCGCTCAATACCGCGCTGTTCCGCGTGACCGGCGCGGCCGACCAGCCGGTCGGCGTGCTGGCATCGACGCGCGAACTCACGGGTGAAGCCGCACGCGACGCGCTCGGTCTCTTCATCAATTCGGTGGTCGTACGCACGCGGATCGATTCCACGGCCCGCCGCGCGGACGTGCTCGCCCAGGTGCGCGACACGGCGCTCGCCGCGTATGCGCATGCGGACGTGCCGTTCGCCGACGTCGTCGCGGCGCTGCGCGCGCCGCGTGCCGCGCGGGCCAATCCGCTGTTCCAGGTGATGTTCAACTACCTGCGTCCGACCGGCGCGGCCGCACGCGACTGGGCCGGCCTGACGCTCGCCGGCTTCGACGACGTGCGTCATCGCGTCGTGTTCACGCTGGAGCTGGACGTCGTCGAGCATCCGGACGGCCGCGTGAGCGCCGCGTTCTCCTATGCGGACGAACTGCTCGACGGCCGCTTCGTCGATGCGCTCGTCGATCTTTACCACGACGAAGTCGCGCGTTTCGCCGGTGCGGCGCAAGCGCCGCTCGGCGTGCCCGATGCGCTGTTCGCCGCGCCGGCAGCGGTCGCGGTCGCACCGGTCGGCAACGCGACCCATGCGGCGGCGTCATCGCGCGTGCCGAACACGGCTGCCGGGCTCGCCGCGCTGTGGTCGGACACGTTCGCGACGGCCGCGCCCGCGCCCGATGCCGATCTGTTCGAGGCCGGCGCGACGTCGTTCGACGTCGTGCGGTTCGTCGATGCGGCGAGCCGCGCCGGGCACGCGCTGACGGTGGCCGACGTGTTCGCGGCGCCGACGCTCGCGGCGCTCGGCACGCATCTCGACGCAGCGGCGCACACGCGGCTGGAGGTGCGCGATGCTGGCTGAAGTGCGCCCGGACGGATTCACGATGCTCGATACGTACCGCCTCGCGTTCGCGGACGGCTTGTTCGCGGTGCGCGACGGCACGGAGATCCGCGTCGCACAGGGCGACGGCATCGGCGCGCAGTTGCTGCGTGCGCAACTCGGCGACGACGGCGCGCTGCGCCTCGTCGCCTACAACCATCGCGCGGCGCCGGCCGACCAGCGCCGCGCGCTGCTGGCCGCGCTCGCCGCGGCGTTTTCGGACAGCGCGCGCCACGCGGCGATCCGGCTCGACCCGGCCGCATGGCCGGCGGTCGCGCTCGATGCGCTGCGCGCGAGCGGCGTGCTGGCCGACGGCGGCCGGTGCATGCGCGAGGGCTGGGCCCAGCAGGCCGATCTGTGGCGCGTCGGCGCGCATCTGCCGTGCGCGACGCTGCCGATGCTGACCGACGGCCGGCGTCATCCGCGCCGGCCGCCCGCGCCGCGCGGCGACGTGTATGCGCGCGACCTGCCGGCGCTCGGCGTGCGCTTCACGCTGCGCGGCTGGCAGCCGGGCGAGGATGCCGCGCGCCTTGCGCACTGGTTCGACGAGCCGCGCGTGCGCGACGGCTGGCCGGGCGCGCAGCCCGGCGCGCACGGCACGGCGCCCGATGCCGATCCGCACGTGAGCCCGCTCGTCGGCTGCTTCGACGGCGAACCGTTCGCGTACGTCGAGGCGTACTGGCTGAAGGAAGACCCGCTCGCGCCGCACGTCGGCGCGCGCGACTACGACCGCGGGCTGCGGATGCTGGTCGGCGCATCGCGCTGGCGCGGCCCGCATTGCGTGGCGGGCTGGCTGCCGTCCGTCGTGCATTACCTGTTTCTCGACGACCCGCGCACCGAAGCGGTCGGCTGCGCGGTCCCGGCCGGCCGCGCGCGGGTCGTCGATACCCTCGCGCGGCACGGCTTCGCGCGGCAGCGCCGCCTGGCGCTCGCCGACGGGCAGCCGCTGTGGATGCGCACGCTGCGCGAGACCTTCTTCTCCGGCCGTCACGTCTGACGGGCCGGTTTCACCGACAAGGGAGCTGAGAGACATGCAGAGAGAAACCGTATTCGACCTGATCGGCGTCGGCTTCGGGCCGTCGAACCTGGCGCTGGCCGTGCGCCTCGCGGAACGCCGCGGCACGCGTCCGTTCGTGCATTGCTTCGTCGAACGCCAGCCGGAATTCGGCTGGCACCGCGGCATGCTGCTCGACGACTGCCGGATGCAGATCTCGTTTCTGAAGGATCTCGTCACGATGCGCGATCCGAAGAGCCGCTACACGTTCATCAACTATCTGTTCGAACGCGGCCGGCTGAACGAATTCGTCAACCTGAAGAACTTCTATCCGACCCGCGTCGAATTCCACGACTACCTGAGCTGGGTCGCCGGCGCGTTCGACGAGCACGTCCACTACAGCGAAACCGTCACGGCGATCGAGCCCGTTCACGGCGACGGCGCGCGCGTCGATGCGCTGCGCGTGTTGTCGCGCGATGCGGCCGGCCGCGAACGCCAGCGCGTGACGCGTGCGCTGTCGGTCGGCGTCGGCGGCACGCCGGCGGTGCCGGACGCATTCGCCGCGCTCGGCCGCGATCGCGTGATCCATTCGTCGTCCTACCTGACCGACATCGACCGGCTGGTCGCGTCGCCGGACGGCGAGCGCCGCCGCGTCGCGGTGATCGGCGCGGGGCAGAGCGCGGCCGAGGTGTTCATCGACCTCGCGCGCCGCTTCCCGCACGTCGACGCGAGCCTCGTGATGCGCGCGGGCGCACTGAAACCGGCCGACGACAGCCCGTTCGTCAACGAGATCTTCAGCCCGGCGTTCACCGACGTCGTCTATGCGCAACCGCACGACGCGCGCCGCGCGCTGCTCGAGCGCTATCGCGACACCAACTACGCGGTGGTCGACCGGCCGCTGATCGAGCAGATCTACGAAATGCTGTACCTGCAGCGCATCGACGGCACGCCGCGTCACGCGCTGCGCGCGAACAGCGCGATCGAGGCCGCGGTGCGCACCGCCGACGGCCGCATCGAGCTGACGCTGCGCGACCGGATGAACGGCGCGACGCACGTCGAACGCTTCGACGCGCTGGTGCTGGCGACCGGCTACCGGCGCGACACGCATTCGGCGCTGCTCGAAGGACTCGCGCCGCACCTGGGCGATGCGCTCACGCGCGGCGACGTCACGCGCGACTACCTGCTCGCGACGCCCGAGCACTTCGCGCCGCGCATCTACCTGCAAGGCTGCTGCGAAGACAGCCACGGCCTGTCCGACACGCTGCTGTCGGTCCTCGCGCGCCGTGCGGACGAGATCTGTGCGTCGCTCGAGGAAGGGATCGCACCCGGCCATGACGACGGGGCGGTCCGGGCGCTGCATGAACAACGACACCAAAACGGGGCGAGCGCGGGCCGCATGGCTTTCGCTCTTTGACAAAGGCGCGGTCGGAGACCGCATCAAGAAAGTGGAGCAGAGAAAGATGGAGTGGGCAACAGGCACGCGTGTGCGTGCGATCGCAGCCGCGGCGAGCGTGGCGTTCGGGATGGCGGCAGGGCATGCATACGCCCAGACGGCGCCGGCCGTGAACGCAGGTGCCGCGGCGTCGGCCGGCAGTGCGCAGAACGGTGCGGCGGCCAGTGCGGCGGCAAGCACGTCGACCGGCGCGCAGAATGGCTCGACGACCGGCACGCTGCCGGCGATCAACGTCAACGCGGGCTCAGAAAGCGACGGCACGGTCGGGCTCGTCGCGAAGCGCAGCCGGACCGGCACCAAGACCGATACGTCGATCAACGAAATCCCGCAGACGATCAACATCGTCACCGCGCAGCAGATCGAGATGACCGGCGCGACCGACGTGAACGCGGCGCTGCGCTACGTGCCGGGTTTCTCGTCGTACGGCTCGGACAACCGTTCCGACTGGTACGCGGCGCTGCGCGGCTTCACGCCGACCGCGTACGTGAACGGCCTGCAGGTGCCGAACACGCTGAACCTGTCGAGCTGGCGCGTCGATCCGTACATGATCGACAGCATCACCGTGCTGCGCGGGCCGACGTCGGTGCTCTACGGCGCCGGCGACCCGGGCGCGATCATCGACGTGCAGACCAAGACGGCCGACGGCGAGCGCGTGCGCGAAGCCGGCGTGCAGTTCGGCAACTATGCGCGCAAGCAGTTCATGATCGACGTCGGCGACAAGCTCGATGCGGACGGCAAGTATGCGTACCGGTTCGTCGGCGTCGCGCGCGACGGCAACGCGCTGACCGGCCCGAACAACGACCAGCGCGTCGCGCTCGCGCCGTCGTTCCGCTGGCGTCCGGACGCGGACACGTCGCTGACGCTGTCCGCCACGTACCTGCAGGACTGGGGCGACATCTCGTCGAACTTCCTGCCGGCGCAAGGCACGGTGCTGCCGAACCCGAACGGGCAGCTCGACAAGGACGTCTACGGCGGCGATCCGGATTTCAACTACTACCGCAAGAAGCAGTGGTCGCTCGGCTACCAGTTCGAGCGGAATCTGAATTCGATGTGGACGTTCCGCCAGAACGTGCGCTGGATGCACCTGTCGCTCGACAACGGCTCGGTGTTCGGCGCGGGCTTCGCGGACGGCAGCCTGACCGACATCAACCGCTGGGCCGGCGTGTTCCAGACGAACTACAGCCGCTTCGACATCGACAACAACCTGCAGGGCCGCTTCGGCACGGGGCCGCTCGAGCACACGCTGCTGCTCGGCTTCCAGTACAACCGGCAGACCGCGACCGACAGCGAATGGCTGGCCGCCGCGCCGACGCTGAACATCTACAACCCGGTCTACACGCCCGTCACGCTGTCCGTGTTCTCGCCGCCGAACACCACGTACCGTACCAACACGTACACGACGATGAACACGTTCGGGCTGTACGTGCAGGACCAGGTCAAGTGGAACCGCTGGACGCTGACGCTCGGCGGCCGCGAGGACTGGGTCAACCAGCGGATGGACGACCGCGAGGGCGGCACGCAGTCGAAGGCCGACATCAGTGCGTTCACCGGCCGCGTGGGCCTCACCTACCAGGGCGACTACGGGCTGTCGCCGTACGTCAGCTACGCGACGTCGTTCAACCCGCTGATCGGCGTGAACCTGTACGGCGGCGGCCTGCCGCAGCCGACCCGCGGCAAGCAGATCGAGGCCGGCCTGCGCTGGCAGCCGCCCGGCAAGAACCTGATGCTGAGCGCGGCGATCTACCAGATCAACCAGACCAACGTGCTCACGTCGACGCCGCTCAATCTCGATTCGTCCGGCACGACGTCGGTCCAGACGGGCGAAGTGCGCTCGCGCGGGATCGAGCTGAACGCGACCGGCAAGCTCACGCGCAACCTGTCGCTGATCGCGTCCTACGTCTACCAGGACGTGAAGAACGTGAAGGCGAACGACGCATCGCTGAACAACTGGCCGGTCGACATTCCGCGACCGCGCCAGATGGCGTCGCTGTGGGCCGACTGGACGTGGCACACGGGGCCGCTCACGGGCTTCGGCCTGGGCGGCGGCGTGCGTTACCAGAGCGCGTCGGCCGGTGCGGCCGACAACTCGCTGACGGTCGCGAGCTACACGCTGTTCGACGCGGGCGTGCACTACGACACGCGCAACTGGCGCTTCGCCGTGAACGGGACGAACCTGTTCAACCGCCACTACATCAGCGGTTGCCAGTCGACGAGCGTCTGCATTTTCGGGACCGACCGCACGGTGCTCGCCACCGCGAAATACAACTGGTGACGCCGCGCGCCGCGGCGCGCCGGCCGGCCTTCGGGCCGGCGCGGGCGGGCCGCGGCGCCGTCGTCCGTTTTTTCCACGACGCCTCCATGCCGAAGAAAAATCTCGTCTACATCCAGTCGCTGCGCAACGGCGCGGCCGATCGCGCCGGCCAGCCGGTCGCCTACCGGGGCGGCACGCGCTACATGAAGGCGCCGCTCGAATTCCTCGTCGAACGCCTGAACGACTCGCCGCTCGGCGAACGCTATGCGCTCAAGGGCGTGATCGTCGACGACGACGCAGGCTCGCCGGCCGACCGCGCGAAGGTCGCCGACTACGGCTTCGCGCGCACGCCGGGCCGCCCGTGGATCCTGCCCGACGGGCTGACGGTGCAGGGCCGGCCGGTCGACGAACTGTTCTGCACGATTGCATCGACGTACCGCCGGCTGCCGCGCGACGCGCGCGAGCGCGTGACGGGCAAGCAGGCGTTCGAGCGCCGCCTGCTCGAACGCCTGCTCGAACTCGACGCCGACGTGGTCGTGCTCGACGGGCTGCTCGTGATCCTCGACGAGCTCGTGCGTCCCGGCGCGCGCTTTCACCGCCGCATCGCGAACATCCACCCCGGCATTACGGCCGACGCTTCGCCGTACCAGCGGCGCGGTGCGTGGGCGACGCTCGACGCGCTGCACGGCGCGCGCGGCGAACGGGTCGACTGGGCGAGCGGCGCGACCTCGCGCGTCGAACCGGTGACGATGACGGGCGCCTCGTTCCACTACGTCGACAACGGCATCGATTCCGGCGAGGTGATCTGCGACGTGCTCGACACGCCGATCGCGCCGGACGACACGATTCTCGAACTGCGCTGGAACAACTTCCAGCGCAGCCTGTTTCCGGCGCTCGAGCGGGGGCTGCACATCCTCGCCGACCGCCACGACGCGGGAGCACTGTGATGGAAGACACGCTGACGAAACCGGCCAACGCGGCAGACGCGGTCGAAGGCGAGGTGGCCGCGGCACTCGACGGCGCCGCGCACGGGCACGAGCCGCCCGCCGTCGAGCGCACGCTCGACGCGTGGCGGCCCGGCGATCCGCCGGCGGCGCTGCTCGCGGAATTTGTCGCGCTGTTCAACACGGACACGCGGCACGACGCGGCGACGGTGTCGGTGCCGCTCGGCGGCGCCGATCCGGCGGCCGTCGCGTCGTACGTCGCGCGCGCGGTGCGCGAAGGCGTGATCGACGGCGCGCGGATCGCGGGCGACCGGCTGCGCGTCACCGCATCGCGCGCGACGTTCTGGCAGAACCCGCGGCCGTGGCTGAAGGCCCCCGCGTCGGGCGGGATGCCGCTGCGCTACACGATCACGAACGGCCACCGGCACCCGGTGCGGCCGCCGTCGCCGGCCGGCGAGATCTATGCGCGCTACATGCCGCAGGTCGGGATGACGTTCAGCCTGCGCACCGTCGACATCGCTGCACATGCGCAGCTGTTCAGCGACTGGATGAACCTCGATCGCGTCGCGCATTTCTGGGATCAGCGCGGCACGCTCGACGAGCACGCCGCGTATCTCGCGGAGCGGCTCGCCGATCCGCACATGCATCCGATGATCGGCTATTTCGACGACACGCCGTTCGGCTATTTCGAGTTCTACTGGGCGAAGGAGGACCGCCTCGCGCCGTTCTACGACGCGCACGACTACGATCGCGGGCTGCACCTGCTGATCGGCGACTCGCGCTTCCAGAGCGCGGGCAAGCTGCATGCATGGTGGAGCGGGGTGCTGCACTACATGTTCGTCGACGAACCGCGCACGCAGCGGCTCGTTGGCGAGCCGCGCGTCGATCACGTGCGGCATATCGCGTACATGCACCGGCTCGGGTTCCATACGTTGAAGGAGTTCGATTTCCCGCACAAGCGCGCGGCGCTTACCGTGATGGAGCGCGAAACATTCTTCGACACTTTCCGGTTGCCGTGACGGGGACGGGGGCGCGAAGTGTCGATTCGTCGAAACGTCGATTCGCAAGCGTCGACGTTTCGCGCGGCTTGCAGGGGGCGCGCATCGGCCGTTCGGGATATGGATCGGGTGGGCGGCATGAGGAAGAATGGTCGCTCCCTCATCGCAGACAGGTCGTGACGACATGGCAAGCACACCCGCGACAGCATCAGGCGCGATCCCGCATCCGCGCCGCCCGATATTGACATATGCCAGCATATGCCTAGAATGGACGCATCGTACTCCCTTGGAGTGGCTCATGCGCACCGTTTCCATTTTCAAGAACGCCCGTAACCAGGCAATCCGCATCCCGAAGGACATGGAATTCGAGGGGGTGACGGAACTCGAGATCCGCCGCGAGGGCGACACGCTGCTGCTGCGGCCGGTGCGGCCGACGTGGCTGTCGCTCGCGAGTGAACCGCTGGCCGATGCCGACTTCCTCGTCGAGCGCCCGGCCGTCGTCGAGTCCGGCCGTTTCGACTTGTCCGGCGCCGATGACGCCGCACCGACGGAGTCGGGCCGGTGACCACGCTCTACATGCTCGATACGAACATCTGTTCGTTCATCATGCGCGAGCGACCGTCCGTGGTGTTGTCCCGGCTGCAGTCGTGCGTCAATGCGCAGCACCGGATCGTCGTGTCGGCGATTACCTATGCGGAAATGCGGTTCGGCGCGGTCGGCAGAAAGGCATCGCCGAAGCATGCGGAACTCGTGACGGCCTTTGTCGCTCGGCTGGACGGCGTGCTGTCGTGGGATACCGCGGCGGTCGATGCAACGGCGGCGATTCGCGCCGACCTCGCCGCGCGCGGCACACCGATCGGCGCAAACGATGCGTCGATCGCCGGTCACGCGATCGCGGCCGGTGCCGTGCTCGTCACGAACAATCGTCGCGAGTTCGGCCGCGTCGCGGGGTTGTCGCTCGAAGACTGGGCGGCCTCGGCCTGAGGTCGTGAATGCGCGATGGCGTGGCGCCCGCGCGGTCGCACGTCACACGCGAGGAACAGGCGGATCCGCGAGGAAGGCGCTGCGAAACGCGTCGAGATACCGGTCGGCGTCCGCGCTGAATTCCCCCGGCAGCAGCGCGAACGCGCGGGCCTGCAGATCCTGCCCGAGCGTCGCGTAGATTGCTTCGTCGGACAACAGCGCGCGGATCGCATCGTACGTCGGCGGCGAAGCAATCCGCTGCGCATCACGCGCCAGCAGCGCAGCCGCCGCCACCTCAGGCTGGAAACCGTGCTGCTCGAGCAGGTCGGGCGCCACGTCCCAGATGCGCTCGCGATTGCCTGCGTCGTGGAAATGCGTGAGCAGGAACAACAGGTCGTACGCGTCGCTGTTCTGGCGCGCGCGCCGGTCCTTCCACGCGAGCAACTTCAACAGCGCAAGGGCCGGCAGGCTCGCCACCGGCACCGCGACGTCGGCCGCGATCGACACGACCAGCGCCGTATCAATCGCCTCCTGAAAGCCCAGCACATTCAACACGAAATCGCCGCCAGGCGGCCACGCGATTTCGCCGGGCGGCGTTTCGAGCGGCCCGAACGGCACGAGATCGAGTTCCGTGCGAAAGCCTTGCGTCCCGCTGTCGAACAGCAGTTTCTGCTGATGCTTCGGCGCACGCGCGAATCGCCCGGTCGCGACGAGCGCGTCGACGAGCCGTTCGTGAAACGGCCAGCTCACCGCGCACACCGCGACGTCGACGTCCCGCGTCGCACGCACCGGGCGGATGCCGTGGACATGCCACGTCAGGATGTCGCGCGCGGTCGCACCCGCGACGACGAATGCCGCGTCGAGCTGCGCGCAGGCCGCGCGGACCGCCTGCAGCAGCGCGACCGCCGCCGGCTCGAGCGGCCGGCGCGCGTCGACTTCAAGCGGGCGGGCGGGCGAGGTATCGGTCATGGATGTGTTCGGCGGCGGCGAGATTGCGACTGTCCCCGGACGAGACGAGATCCGCGTAGATCAGCAGCGGCGGCACGAGCGGCACGTCCTGCTCGCGCCAGTCGAGCGCCGGCGACGGCGGCCAGAAGGCTTCGAGCAGCTCGACGTCGCCACGCTCGTCCGGGCGCAGGCGTGCCTGGAGCAGCAGGCGGTTCGACACGGCGCCATGCGTATAGACGGTGATCGCGGCCGGCTTCAGGTCGTGCGTCAGCAAGTCGGCCGCGGGTTCGCCGCCCAGCCGCGCGTCGAATGCCGCGAAATCGAAGCCGCGCCACCAGTCGGGCGCGAGCGCGGCAAACCGCCGGGCGGGCAGTTTCGCGCGCAGGCGGCTCGGATACAGCGCGACCCATTCCTGCATGAAGCGCGGCCAGTCGGGCATCAGCCGTTCGCCGTTGCGCCGCTGTGCGAGAAGGCCGCGCGCGAGCAGGTCGTCCATCGCGAGATTGACCGTGCCGAGCGCGACGCCCGACGCGGCAGCGATCGCCCGGTACGGTTGCGCGACGAGGCCCGGCTGCGTCGCGAGCGCGAACATCACGGCCAGCCCCTTGGGCGTCGTCGCGCGCGATGCCTGCCGGCGCGGCGTGCGGGCGGGTTTCGGCCGGCCGGAAATCATCACGGTCGCTTCCGGCTGGATCAGGCACGCATTGCCGGCCGTATCGAGAAACGGGATGCCTTGATCGGTCAGGCGGGCGGCCAGCTCGACCGATACGTACGGCGCAACCAGCATCAGCGGCCGCTCGCCGGGCAGCGGGGCGCCGCCGCGCCGGCGCAGCGCCGCGCGTGCGTCCTGCACCGATTCGACCCCGACGCTCACCGCCGCCGGCATCTCGAAGGCCTGCCCGGCAATGGCGAAACGGATCATCGCGTCGGCATGCGCGTCATAGGCGGCCGGCACGCGCACGGGCCGCGCACGGAAGCGCCGGGTCGCGCGTTCGAACGCGGCGCAGGCTTCGTCGAGCACGTGCTGTTCCGCTATCGGCAGGGTGGCGTTCTCGGGCATCGGGGTGGATCGCTTGTTCACTTTTCTGCCAGCGTACACAAAAAATGTACAACCGTCAAAAAATGAACAAGAACGCTCAACCCTTTGATGGGACGGGATTATTCCGGAATGACGAACGGAACTCAACGTGCACTCCCACCCGAGAAATCAAGACGAACTCGCAGTGTCCCGCATCCCGATGCGTGGCCGGCAGTCGCCCGAATGGCCGGTTTCCTCCCGCCGTGCGATTCGTCTTGTGCCGGAGGATAGACCGGCAACTCAAGGTTGTCTCAGCGACGACTTTCTGTCTGTCCGGTTGCCGCTCAACCGACTATCCTTGCCTGCACATTCCCCACGGAACCCAGGAGACGACACCGTGACGCACAGCGTGATCCCCGCAGGCCTCGCCGACGAAATGATCGAGATCCGGCACCGCATTCATGCCCACCCCGAACTGGGCTTCGAGGAATTCGCGACGAGCGATCTCGTCGCCGGGCAGTTGCAGGCGTGGGGCTACACGGTGCAGCGCGGGCTCGGCGGCACGGGCGTCGTCGCGCAGCTGAAGGTGGGCAATGGCACGCAGCGCCTCGGCCTGCGTGCCGACATGGATGCGCTGCCGATCCACGAGTCGACCGGCCTGCCGTACCAGAGCACAATCCCCGGCAAGATGCACGCGTGCGGTCACGACGGCCACACGGCGATGCTGCTCGCGGCCGCGAAGCACCTGGCGCGCGAGCGCCGCTTTTCCGGCACGCTGAACCTGATTTTCCAGCCGGCCGAGGAAGGGCTCGGCGGCGCGAAGAAAATGCTCGACGACGGGCTGTTCGAGCAGTTCCCGTGCGACGCGATCTTCGCGATGCACAACATGCCGGGCTTCCCGACGGGCAAGTTCGGCTTCCTGCCCGGGCCGTTCATGGCGTCGTCCGATACCGTGACCATCGACGTGCAGGGGCGCGGCGGCCACGGCGCGGTGCCGCACAAGGCGATCGACCCGGTCGTCGTGTGCGCGCAGATCGTCATCGCGCTGCAGACGATCGTCTCGCGCAACGTATCGCCGCTCGACATGGCGATCGTCACGGTCGGTGCGATCCACGCGGGCGAGGCGCCGAACGTGATTCCCGACCGTGCGCAGATGCGCCTGTCCGTGCGCGCGCTGAAGCCCGAGGTGCGCGACCTGCTCGAGACACGCATCAAGGAAGTCGTTCATGCGCAGGCGGCCGTGTTCGGCGCGACCGCGACGATCGATTACCAGCGTCGCTATCCGGTGCTCGTCAACGATGCGGAGATGACCGCGTTCGCACGCGGCGTCGCGCGCGGGTGGGTCGGCGAAGCGAACCTGATCGACGGGATGGTGCCGCTCACCGGCAGCGAGGATTTCGCATTCCTGCTCGAGAAGCGGCCGGGCTGCTACCTGATCATCGGCAACGGCGACGGGGAGGGCGGCTGCATGGTGCACAACCCCGGCTACGACTTCAACGACGCGGCGCTGCCGATCGGCGCATCGTACTGGGTCAAGCTGGCGGAGACCTTCCTGGTGTGACGCCGCGGCGCATCGACGTGGGCACCGCCGCCCGGTGCACGCCCGCGCGGCCATGACACCGGCCGCACGGGACGCATTGGAAACGCGCCAAAGGCGCTACACAAGAGCTACCGCAAACCCCCGCCCAGGCTCCTGTTCCATTGGAAAGCGCTCACGCGAATTTGACGCTCCTTGACATCGACGGCACGGGCCGCGTGCTACGCTGCGCGCGACGCCGGATCGGCTCGATGAATACAGGTGTGGACGACATGCGAAAACAGTTTCTGACCGTGCTGACGGCTTGCGCGGTCGGCGTTCTGGCGGCCGGATGCGACGACCAGAAGGTGGCTGACGCGGTGAATGCGATCAAGCCCGATCCAATGGCGTTCGGCAATCTGCAGCCGGGCGTCTCGACGACCGAGGACGTGCTGCGCCAGGCGGGCAAGCCTGAGATGGTCCGGCAGGGCGACGACGGCTCGCAGCGTTTCGAGTATCCGCGCGGCCCGTACGGCACGAGCACGTACATGCTCGATTTCGGGCCCGACGGCAGGCTCGTGTCGATCACGCAGGCGCTGACGGCGGCGAACATCGCGAAGGTCGTGCCGGGGATGTCGAAGGACGACGTACGGCAACTGCTCGGCAAGCCGACCGAGGTCGCGCAATACGCGTTGAGCCATGAGGAAGTGTGGAGCTGGCACTGGGCCGAGGGCGGCGTATCGGGCGACGCGATGTTCAACGCGCATTTCTCCCCCGACGGCACCGTGATCCGGACTTCGCGCTCGGAAGCGCCGGGCCGCGAAAAACCCTGACCGCGCAGCCGCGCGGTGTCCCGGGGTATTTTTCGTCAGAATGCCGTGCCGCCGAACAGCGCGGCCGCCATCTCCGGATTCGACGGCCAGTACATGTGCATGTAGGTCGCGACGATCGGGCCCGCGCGATATACGGCTTCGCCGCTTCCGGGCCCGCCGTCGGGACGCGCAGCCGTCGCCACCGGCGCCAGCGGCGTATCGAGCCGCGAATAATGAAACGTATGACCGCGCATCGGCCCGGTGCGCGTGTCCAGCTGCTGCATCCCGAGCGCCGCGAACCGGCGCTGCATCGTCGCATGGCCTGACAACAGTCCGAGCATCGGCGTCGTCGCGCCGTCCACGTCGGTCAGCGATTCGCACAGATACACCATCCCCCCGCATTCCGCGACGATCGGCAGGCCGGCCGCCGCGTGCGTGCGAATCGTCCGCGCGGTCACGGCATTCGCTGCGAGCGTCGCCGCATGCAGCTCCGGATAGCCGCCCGGCAGGAACAGCGCATCGCAATCGTCGGGCACGGGTTCGTCCGCAAGCGGCGAAAAGAACGTCAGCTGCGCACCGAGCGCGTCGAGCAGCGCGAGATTGGCCGGATAGATGAACGAGAACGCGGCATCGCGCGCGATCGCGATCCGCTTGCCGGCGAGCACGCGCGGCAGCGCGGCGTGAACGTCCGGCTCCGCGAACGCGACGGCCGGCGGCAATTCGGCGAGCGCCGTCTGCGCGAGCACGTCGGCCGCGCGCTCGAGCCGCGCGTCGAGATCGTCGATGTCGGCCGGCTGGTGCAGGCCGAGATGCCGTTCCGGCAGCGCGATGCCCGCATCGGCCGGCACGTGCCCGAGCCAGCGCAGGTCGTCCGGCAGCGCCTGCCGCAGCAGTTCCGCGTGTCGCGGCGACCCGACACGATTGCCCAGCACGCCGTGAAACGGCACCTCCGGCCGGAACCGCGCGAGCCCGAACGCGATCGCCGCGAACGTCTGCGCCATCGACTTCGCGGCAATCACCGCGACGACCGGCACGCCGAACGCGACCGCGAGATCGGCGCTGCTCGGCGTGCCGTCGAACAACCCCATCACGCCTTCGATCAGGATCAGGTCCGCGTCGCGCGCCGCATCGGCGAGCAGCGCGCGGCAGCCGGCTTCGCCGACCATGCCGAGGTCGAGCGCGTGCACGGGCGCGCCGCTCGCGCGTTCGAGCAGCATCGGATCGAGAAAATCCGGCCCGGTCTTGAACACGCGCACGCGCCGGCCGAGCCGCCGGTGCAGCCGCGCGAGGCCGGCCGTCACCGACGTCTTGCCCTGGCCGGACGCGGGCGCGCTGACGAACAGCGCGGGGCAGGCCGGCATCGCTCAGAACTCCACGCCGGGTTGCGCCTTCACGCCTTGCTCCTTGTACGGATGCTTGACGAGCCGCATTTCGGTGACGAGGTCGGCTGCGTCGATCAGCGCATCGGGCGCATGCCGCCCGGTGACGACGACGTGCACCGATTCCCGGCGCGCGACGAGCGTCGCGAGCACTTCGTCGAGCGGCAGGTATTCGTACTTCAGCACGGTGTTCAGCTCGTCGAGAATCACCATCCGGTACTCGCCGCTTTCGATCATCCGGCGCGCCTCGTCCCAGCCCTTGCGCGCGGTTGCGATGTCGGCGTCGCGGTTCTGCGTGTTCCACGTATAGCCGTCGCCCATCGTCACGAAGTCGCATTGCGCGACCGCGCCGAGGAAGTCGCGCTCGGACGTGTGCAGCGCGCCCTTGATGAACTGCACGACGCCGAGCCGCATGCCATGGCCGAGCACGCGCACGGCCATGCCGAACGCGGCCGTGCTCTTGCCCTTGCCGTTGCCGGTATTGACGATCAGCAGGCCCTTTTCCAGCGTGGCGGCAGCCTGCTTCTTTTCATGGCCGGCGCGGCGGCGTTCGGTCATCCGCTGATGGGATTCGGCATCGGTCTTCATCGGGAATCGTCCTGTCGAAAGCGAAACAAAAGGTTCAGAGCGGGCCGGCGAGCGCGACCGTCACGCCGTCCCGGATGGATTTGGGGCCGAGCAGCCGGCCATCGGGCGCCGCGAGCCGCGCGCACGGCTCGGCCACGCCCGCGACGCCGAAACGCGCGAGCGCCGCAGCCGACGGGCCGCTCAAGGCCGGTTCGGGGCACCGCGCGAGCTGCGCCGCGTCGAACGCGACGAGCGGCCAGCCGCGGCGTGCGCACAGCGTGCGCAGCGGCCGGGCACGCGCCTTGTCGGCGAGCGTCGCGACGACGGCCGGCTCGGCGCCCGGGTAGCGCGCCAGCGCCGCGCGGATCGCGGCATCGAGTTGCGCGGCCGTCACGCCCGCGCGGAAACCGACGCCGAGCGCGACGCGCATCATGCGCGGCCGCCGAGCGCCGCGCGCACCGCCGGATCGTCGGCGAGCGCCGCGACGCGGCCGATCACGACGATCGCGGGCGAGCCGATACCGGCGGCGCCCACGCGTTCGACGACCGTGTCGAGCGTCGCGAGCGCGTGCCGCTGCCCGTCGCGCGTCGCGTTCTCGATCGCCGCGCACGGCATGTCGCCGGACACGCCGCCGTCACGCAGCGCGGCCACGATCGTGTCGAGCCGGCGTATGCCCATGTAGATCACGATCGTCATCCGCGTCGCGGCCAGCGCGCGCCAGTCGGGCTCGTCGGCCCCCGCGCCGTGGCCCGTGACGAAGATCACGCCCTGCGCGTCGCCGCGATGCGTGACCGGAATGCCGAGTGCGGCCGGGGCCGCGATACCTGCCGTGATGCCGTTTACGACCTCGACCGGGAAACCCGCCGCGCCGAGCGCGAGCAGCTCCTCGCCGCCGCGGCCGAACACGAACGGATCGCCGCCCTTGAGCCGCGCGACGCTGCGGCCCGCGCGCAGATGCGCGAGCATCGCGGCGACGATCGTTTCCTGCGGCGTCGACGCGTGGCCGCCGCGCTTGCCGACGTGCTCGATGCGCGCGTCGGCGCGCGCATGGCGCAATACATCGGGGTTCACGAGATCGTCGACGAGCAGCACGTCGGCCGCGGCGATCGCGCGCACGGCCTTCAGCGTCAGCAGATCGGCGTCGCCGGGGCCGGCGCCGACGAGCCAGGCGCGGCTCATCGGACGCGGCACGGCGCACACCGTGTCGTGGCAGTGGAAAGGGGACAGCGAGCGGCGCATCGGCGGCCGGCGGACAGGCAAGGCATGACGGATCGGGCGAAGCCCGCGCGAACGCGGGCGGAAAGCGCACCCCATCCGTCCCCCGCGGATCGGGCGTTCGGCGAGCAGCGGGCTCGCCCCTTGCGTCGGCCGGTATCCGGGCTGGCCGCTTGCCAGGCCGCAGCCTTCCCGCCCGCTGAAGGGCAGTGGCATCGCGGGCGGCCTGGGCGCGTGCGGGGGGAACCGCGGCGCGCGGGCGGCGTACCGTTGCGGGGACAGCACAGGCCGGGCGGACTTCCGCCTCCTGTTTCCCGTTTAACTGCGTGCGCGGAATGCGCATGCGAGCACCGAACGCGGCGCATACGATAGCACAGCGGTCGGCCCGCGCGAACCCGCCGCGCGGGCGCCGCAAGCGCCCCCGGTGCGATGCCGCCACCACGCCGGACGCGCCGCGGCGGGCCGTTCCGCCTTTACCTTGACGCTCCCCGCACCGCCGCCTACACTCGCACGCGTTTCGGTGCTCGCGCGCGCTCCTCCGGCGCGCGCAGTTAAACGGGAAACAGGGAGCCTGCCTGCGCCGCAGTCGGGCCATCCTGTGCTGCCCCCGCAACGGTAAGCGAACGCGTCGCGCCCAGCGCGATGCAGCGCCGCTTCGCCGCATGCCTGCCGCATGCGGACGACCGCCACTGGATGCCGCGCATCCGGGAAGGCGAAGCGGCGTGTTCGTCAGCCCGGATACCGGCCGAGACGTTGGGGTTCAGCGCCGCGGGGAGGCGGCGCATCGTCCACGGCCGCAGTTCGCCGGACGCCCGGGCGTTGCCCTTCCTTCGCCGATCCGTCAGCCGCTGCACGCGTGCGGGCCGGGGCGAAGAACGGCCAGCGCCGCGGGCAGGCCGACGACGGCCGTGTTGGCATTCATCATGTCGACCGTTCGCAAAGGAGCATCATGCTCGACTCGTTCTTCCGCCTGTTCAACGACAGCCCGTCCGGGCTGCGCGGCAAAATCGTCGCGATCTATTCATTGCTCGTCGCATTCAACGTCGGCGCGTGGATCTGGGCCTTCATCGCGTTTCGCGACCAGCCCGTGCTGCTGGGTACCGCGCTGCTCGCCTACGTGTTCGGGCTGCGCCACGCGGTCGACGCCGATCATATCGCCGCGATCGACAACGTCACGCGCAAGCTGATGCAGGAGGGCCGCAGCCCGCTCGGCGCGGGCCTGTTCTTCTCGCTCGGCCATTCGACGGTGGTGATCGTGATGTCGGTCGCGGTCGCGCTGACCGCGGCGTCGCTCGCGCGCTTCGAGAGCATGAAGACCTGGGGCGGCGTGATCAGCACGAGCGTGTCGGCGTTCTTCCTGCTGGTGCTCGCGGCCGCGAACCTGCTGATCCTGATCTCCGTGTACCGGACGTTTCGCGCGGCCCGCCGCGGCGAGCCGATCGTCGACGCCGACCTCGACATGCTGATGAACCAGCGCGGCGTGCTGGCCCGCCTGTTCCGGCCGTTGTTCCGCCTCGTGTCGCGCAGCTGGCACCTGTATCCGGTCGGCTTCCTGTTCGGCTTCGGCTTCGATACCGCGACCGAGATCGCGCTGTTCGGCATTTCGGCCACGCAGGTGCAGGGCGGCCTGTCGTTCTGGTCGGTGATGGTGCTGCCGGTGCTGTTCACCGCGGGCATGACGCTCGTCGACACGACCGACGGCATCCTGATGATGGGCGCGTACCGCTGGGCGTACGTGCGGCCGATCCGCAAGATCTACTACAACATGACGATCACGTTCGTGTCGGTGCTGGTTGCCGCGTTGATCGGCGGCATCGAGGTGCTCGCGCTGCTCGCGGACAAACTCTCGCTGCAGGGCCCGGTATGGGATTTCGCGACGATGGTCGCATCGCATTTCGGCATGCTCGGCTACGTCGTGATCGGCCTGTTCGTCGCGTGCTGGATCGTATCGGCCGCGATCTACCGCCTCAAACGCTACGACGAGATCGACGTGACGCTCTCGGCCTGACTCCCTTTTAGACACAGGACCCACCATGACCCTACGCAAGCTTCCCGTCACGATCGTCACGGGCTTTCTCGGCAGCGGCAAGACCACGCTGATGCGCCACATCCTGCAGCATGCAGAAGGCCGCCGCATCGCGGTGATCGTCAACGAATTCGGCGAGCTCGGCATCGACGGCGAAATCCTCAAGGGCTGCGGGATCGGCTGCGAGGATGCAGACGGCGCAGAAGGCGCCCGCAGCGAAGCGTCGGGCCAGCTGTACGAACTCGCGAACGGCTGCCTGTGCTGCACCGTGCAGGAGGAGTTCTATCCGGTGATGGAAGCGCTCGTCGAGCGCCGCGCCGACATCGATCACGTGCTGATCGAGACGTCGGGCCTCGCGCTGCCGAAGCCGCTCGTGCAGGCCTTCAACTGGCCGACCATCCGCAACAGCTTCACGGTCGACGCGGTCGTGACCGTCGTCGACGGGCCGGCCGCCGCGAGCGGCCAGTTCGCCGAGAACCCGCAGGCCGTCGACGCGCAGCGCCGCGCCGATCCGAACCTCGACCACGAATCGCCGCTGCATGAACTGTTCGCCGACCAGCTGTCGTCCGCCGATCTCGTGATCGTGAACAAGGCCGACCTCGTCGGCGACACGCAGTTCGCCGAAGTCGAAGCCGCGATTCGCGAGGAGATCCCGCCGCAGGTGAAGATCGTGCGCGCGACGCGCGGCGAGCTCGACGTCGCGATGCTGCTCGGCCTCGAATCGGCATCGGAGGAAACGATCCACCTGCGGCACGACCATCACGGCTCGGCCGACGACGGCGATCACGACCATCACCACGACGAATTCGATTCGGTGGTGGTGTCGGGCGACGCCGGCTCGCGCGAAGCGACGATCGCCGCGCTGCAGCGTGTCGTCGAGACGCACACGATCTACCGCGCGAAAGGCTTCGCGGCGCTGCCCGATGCGCCGATGCGGCTCGTGATCCAGGGCGTCGGCCGCCGCTTCGACAGCTATTTCGACCGTCGCTGGCAGGACGGCGAGCCGCGTGCGAGCCGCTTCGTGCTGATCGGCGAGGATCTCGACGCGGCCGCGCTGCAGCGCGCGTTCGAGGTCGCGTGCGCGGCCGAGCCGCAACAGGCGTAACGCACGATGCATCTGCTGCGCACCACGCCGGGCGGCTTCGTCGACGATACGCAGGGTGTCGTCCGGATCGACCAGCAGCCGGCCGACATCGTGATCCTGAGCTCGGCCGACACGACGCTGTCGCTGCTGGCCAGCGTCGTGCCGAAGCTGCCGGCCGGCTTTCCGAGCGTGCGGCTCGCGAACGTCACGTTCCTGCGGCAGCCGGCGTCGGTCGATTTCTATGTCGATGACGTGCTGCGTCATGCGAAGACGGTCGTGATCGATCATCTGGGCGGCGAAGCGTACTGGCCGTACGGGATCGAACAGGCCGTGTCGCTCGCGTCGAAACGCAGGCAGCAGCTCGCGATGTTCTCGGGCGACCTGCAGGAAGATCCGAACCTCGTCGCGAAGAGCACAGTCGCGCCCGACCTGTGCCGGTTGTGGTGGCGCTATCTGCGCGAAGGCGGGATGCACAACGCCGAAGCGTTGCTGCGCAGCATCGCGTTCCATACGCTCGGGGTCGGCGACGAACCCGAGCTGCCGCGCCCGCTGCCGGCCGCCGCGCTGTATCACCCGGCGCGCGACCCGGCGAGCGTCGACGACTGGCGTCCGCGCTGGACGCCCGGCGCGCCCGTCGTCGCGATCCTGTTCTATCGCGCGCACTGGCAGGCCGCGAACACCGCCGTGTTCGACGCGCTGGCCGATGCGCTCGTACGCGACCGGCTCAATCCGCTGCCGATCGCCGTCACGTCATTGAAGGATGCCGTGAGCCGCGAGGTCATCACGCGGCTGTGCGACACGCACGGTGTCGCGCTCGTGCTGAACACCACGGCCTTCGCGGCCGGCGCGATCGACAGCCCCGAGCCCGACGTGCTCGCCGGCGACGCGCCGGTGCTGCAGGTGATCCTGTCCGGCGGCAACCGCGACGCGTGGGTGGCCGACAACCAGGGCCTGCATGCGCGCGACATCGCGATGCACATCGCGTTGCCCGAGGTCGACGGGCGCATCGTCACCCGCGCGGTGAGCTTCAAGGGGCTGGCATATCGTTGTCCGCACACCGAAGTCGACGTCGTGCGCTACCAGCCGGACGCCGAACGGATCGCGTTCGTCGCGGCACTCGCGCGCGGCTGGTGCCGGCTGCGCACGCTCGACCCTGCCGACAAGCGCATCGCGCTGATCCTCGCGAACTATCCGCAAAGCGAAGGGCGGATCGGCAACGGCGTCGGGCTCGACACGCCGGCGTCCGCGCTGCGCGTGCTGGCGGCGCTGCGCGACGCGGGCTATAGCGTGGCCGACCTGCCGGCCGACGGCGACGCGCTGATCGCGCGGCTCACCGAAGGCGTGACCAACGACCCGGCCGTGCGCGCATTGCGCCCGGCGTTCCAGAGTTTCGCGCTGGCCGATTACATTGCGCGTTTCGCGCGGCTGCCGGCCGCCGTGCGCGACGCGCTGAACGCACGCTGGGGCCCGCCCGAAGCCGATCCGACGCTGCGGCAGGGGCGCTTCACGATCGCCGGCTGGCGCGCGGGCAACGTGTTCGTCGGCATCCAGCCGTCGCGTTCGCGCGGCGAGAACGACTATGCGAGCTACCACGATGCGGATCTCGTGCCGCCGCACGCGTACCTCGCGTTCTATTTCTGGCTGCGCGATGCGTTCGGCATCGACGCGGTCATCCACCTCGGCAAGCACGGCAACCTCGAATGGCTGCCGGGCAAGAGCGTCGCGCTGTCCGACGCGTGCTGGCCTGACCTGACGCTCGGGCCGCTGCCGCACCTGTATCCGTTCATCGTCAACGATCCGGGCGAGGGCAGCCAGGCGAAGCGCCGCGCGCAGGCGGTGATCATCGATCACCTGATGCCGCCGCTCACGCGCGCGGAAAACTACGGCCCGCTGCAGGATCTCGAACGGCAGGTCGACGAATACTACGAGGCGCTGATGGTCGATGCGCGGCGCGCGAAGCTGCTGCGCAAGACGATCCTCGCGACGATCGCCGAACACCGGCTGCACGACGAACTGAGCGTGTCGCCGCCGCGCGATGCGGGCGACGAAGATGCGCTGCTGACGCGCGTCGACGCGTGGCTGTGCGAATTGAAGGAAGCGCAGATTCGCGACGGGCTGCATGTGTTCGGCGCGTCGCCGGCCGAGCGTCAGCGCCGCGACACGCTGCTCGCGCTCGCGCGCTTTCCGGTCGGCGACGGCAAGGGCGAACGTGCGGGGCTGATCGGCGCGCTCGCGCGCGATCTCGCGCTCGGCGACGATTTCGATCCGCTCGCGGCCGACTGGGCCGCACCATGGACGGGCCCACGGCCGGCCGTGCTGCAGGCGCTCGACACATCGCCGTGGCGCCATGCGGGCGACACGCGCGAGCGGCTCGAACGGCTTGCGCAGCAGTGGCTCGACGGCGTGTGCGCGGCCGGCACGTCCGGCGCTTCCGGGATCGGTACGACGCCGCCCGGCGACTGGCCGCACACGCTCGCCGTCATCGAACGCGTGCGCGCGGCGCTGATGCCCGCGCTCGACGCGTGCGGCGGCGAGGAACTGCGCCAGCTGCTGCGCGGGCTCGACGGCCGCTTCGTGCCGCCGGGGCCGAGCGGCTCGCCGTCGCGTGGCCGCCCCGACGTGCTGCCGACGGGCCGCAACTTCTATTCGGTCGATACGCGCGCGGTGCCGACGCAGGCCGCGTGGTCGCTCGGGCTGAAATCCGCGCAGCAGCTGATCGAACGTCATCTGCAGGATCACGGCGACTATCCGCGCGCGATCGGGCTGTCGGTCTGGGGGACGGCCACGATGCGCACCGGCGGCGACGACATCGCGCAGGCGTTCGCGCTCCTCGGCGTGCGGCCGAAATGGGCGCACGGCAGCCATCGCGTGACCGACTTCGAGATCCTGCCGATCGAGATCTTCGACCGGCCGCGCATCGATGTGACGCTGCGCGTGTCCGGCTTCTTCCGCGACGCGTTCCCGAACCTGATGCACCTGTTCGACGCAGCCGTGCAGGCCGTGGCCGCGCTCGACGAACCCGAGGAACTGAACCCGATCCGCGCGCGCGTCGAGCGCGAACGCGCAACATGGATCGAGCGGGGCGTGGCGCCGGACGAAGCGCGGCGCCGTGCCGGCTGGCGCGTGTTCGGCGCGCGGCCGGGCAGCTACGGCGCCGGCCTGCAGGACCTGATCGACCGGCGCCGCTGGCAGAGCGACGCCGATCTCGCCGATGCGTACCGCCAGTGGGGCGGCCATGCGTACGCGCAGAACAGCGCGGGCGACGCGGCCCCCGACGTGTTCGGCGAGCGGCTCGCGACGATCGACGTCGTCGTGCAGAACCAGGACAGCCGCGAACACGACATCCTCGATTCGAACGACTACTACCAGTTCCAGGGCGGGATGACCGCGGCCGTGCGGCACCTGTCCGGGCAGCAGCCGAGCATCTATCACGGCGACCATGCGAACCCGGCCGCGCCGAAGATGCGCACGCTGCGCGAGGAGATCGCGCGCGTGATCCGCTCGCGCGTCGTCAATCCGAAATGGCTCGACGGCGTGAAGCGCCATGGCTACAAGGGCGCGGCCGAAATGGCCGCGACCGTCGACTACCTGTACGGCTATGACGCGACCGCGCGCGTGCTGTCGGATCACCAGTACGCGCTCGTCGCCGACGCGTACCTGTTCGACGACGACACGCGCGCGTTCCTCGAACGCCACAACCCGAAGGCGCTGCACGGCATCTGCGAACGCTTCGTCGAAGCGATGCAGCGCGGGCTGTGGCAGCAGCCGGGCGACTATCGCGAGCGGATCGAAGCGGTCTGGCTCGACAGCGAACAACTTCAGGAAGGAGGACGGCGATGACCGATCCGACGACGCAGCACGCACGCGCGGTATTCCCGTTCGCGGCGCTGGTCGCGCAGCAACCGCTGCAGCAGGCGTTGCTGCTCGCGGCGATCGACCCGTCGCTCGGCGGCGTGCTCGTCAGCGGGCCGCGCGGCACCGCGAAATCGACCGCCGCACGCGCGCTCGCCGAACTGCTGCCCGAAGGGGCATTCGTCACGCTGCCGCTGTCGGCGAGCGACGAGCAGGTCACGGGCACGCTCGATCTCGCGCATGCGCTCGCCGAAAACGGCGTGCGCTTCCGGCCGGGCCTGCTCGCGCGCGCGCATCGCGGCGTGCTGTACGTCGACGAGGTGAACCTGCTCGCCGACGGGCTCGTCGATACGCTGCTCGACGTCGCCGCGAGCGGCGTGAACGTGGTCGAGCGCGATGGCGTGTCGCATGCGCACGACGCGCGCTTCGTGCTGGTCGGCACGATGAACCCCGAGGAAGGCGAACTGCGCCCGCAATTGCTCGACCGCTTCGGGCTGATGGTCGAACTCGCGAACTGCTTCGACGCCGCGCAGCGCGAGCAGATCGTGAAGGCGCGCCTCGCGTTCGATCTCGATCCGGATGCGTTTCGCGCACGTCACGCGACTGCACAGCGTGACCTCCGCGACCGCATCCACGCGGCGCGGGCAAAGTTGTCGACGCTGGATTTCGACGATGCGGTTCACGCGCGCGTCAGCGCGCTGTGCATCGACGCGGCCGTCGACGGCCTGCGCGCCGACCTCGTGATGCTGCGCGCCGCGCGCGCGCTCGCGGCGCTGGAACAGGCCGACGCGGTGACGGTGTCCCATGTCGAACGCGTGGCCGACGCGGTGCTGCGGCATCGGCGTCATGCGGGTGCGCCGCCGTCGTCGGGCGCGTCGCAGTCGAATGCAGAGGGCGGCGGCGACCACGACGACCCTGCGCCGCCGGACCTGCACCGACAGGCCGATCATCGACCGGGCGCGGCACGCAACGATGCAACGGCGTCGCAAGGCGACTGGGGCTACCTGCCGCCCGAGCCCGCCGGACTGCGCGACGTGAAAGGCGTGGTGCCGCTGCCGCTAAAAAAACGCTGAGCCATCGAGCCGACGCCGCCGCGAACACCGTTCGCGGTCCTCGATGGCTGCCAGGCGCTGCCGCGCGCGTGCCGGGTACGGTGCGTGCCGGCACGGCCGTTGCATGGCCGGCGACGCTCGCCGCGAAGCGCGGCGGCCCGCTGCACGCCGACCACCTGCGTTTTCGCAAGCAGGCCGGCACGCCGCGCGCACTCCATTGCTTCGTGCTCGACTGTTCGGCGTCGATGCTGTCGCACGAACGGCTCGCGCTCGCGAAAGGGCTGATCGTCGCGTACTTCGACCAGGCCGCGCGCGACCGCGTGGCAACCGCGCTGATCTGTTTCGGCGGCAACGGCGCCGCGCGGCGCTTCGGCCCGGCCGTGCCGCGCTGGTGGAATGCGCGCTGGCTCGAGCCGGTGGACGGCGGTGGCGGCACGCCGCTTGCGGACGGCATCGCCGCCGCCGCACACTTGCTCGCCGGCGCCGCACGGCGCACGCCGGACCAGCAGCGCTGGCTGTGGGTGCTGTCCGACGGGCGCACGCGCGAAACACCGCCGAAACCGGCGGCCGCCGATCACGTCGTGTTCGTCGATTTCGACGATGCAGCCGTGCGGATCGGGCAGGGCAGGCGGCTCGCCGATGCATGGGGCGCGCAATGGATGACGGCCGCGTCGCTGTGCCCAGGGCTGGCCGGCTGATCCGGTGATCGGGCGCGCGGGCCGGGCGGGTCGATTGCCGGCGCTGCGCTATGATCGCCGTTTCTACTCACCGGAATGCCTGCCATGCAAGTACTCGTCGATGCCGACGCGTGTCCCGCCGTCATCAAGGACATGCTGTTTCGCGCCGCGCGTCGTGCCGAGATCTGCGTGACGCTGGTCGCGAACCAGTTCCTGCGCACGCCGCCGTCGCCGTTCATCAAGGCGCTGCAGGTGCCGGCCGGCTTCGACGTGGCCGATGCGCGGATCGTCGAGCTCGCGGCAGCCGGCGATCTCGTGATCACCGCCGACATCCCGCTGGCCGCCGCCGTCCTCGACAAGGGCGCGCATGCGCTCGACCCGCGCGGCAACTGGTTCAGCCGCGAGAACATCGAGGAGCGCCTGTCGACGCGCGCGATGATGGATCAGCTGCGCAGCGCGGGCATCGATACGGGCGGGCCGGCCCCGTTCAGCGCACGCGACGGCAAGGCGTTCGCGTCGCAGCTCGACCGGTTCCTGGCACGCCACGGCAAGCCCTGACCCATCAGGCCCCACGGGTGGGTCGTGCGATACGCCACCGGTTTCGCGTCGAACCGTCCGCTACGGCAGAATACGGATGCTGCCCCGGCATCGATGTCGTGGCGCGAACGACCCACCGGAGGGCATGGATGTCACCGACTCAACTTCTCGTTCCAACGTTCACCCAGATGCTGCGCGCGCAATCCGCGTGGCTCGACAAGGCCGTGGCGCACCGGCAGGAGCCGGCGACGCGCCCGATGCGGTGCTCGCGCTGAAGCTCGCGCCCGACATGTATCCGCTTGCGGCGCAGGTGCGGTTCTCGTGTTTCCAGGCGATGGAACCCGTCTACCGGCTGCGCGGCGAACCGCTGCCGGACGCGCTGCTGGCGTTGCGGGAAGCCGGCTGGCATGCCGATGCGCAGCCTGGCACGCTGGGCGACGCACAGGGCATCCTCGCCGGCACGATCGCGTTCCTCGGCGAACTCGCGCCCGACGCACTCGACGGCGGCGCCGCGCTGCCGATCGCCCTCGCGCTGCCGAACGGCATCGCGTTCGACATGACGGGCGAGCAGTACGTGCGCGACTGGGCGCTGCCGCAGTTCTATTTTCATTCGATTGCGGCGTACGCGATCCTGCGTCATCACGGCGTCGAGCTGGGCAAGGCCGACTACGTGCCGCACATGCTGGCCTACGTGCGGCCCGGCACGATTCCGCAGGGTTGAACGGTCGAGCGGACGATCCCGCCGCCGCGCACCGGCATGACACGCGCCCTGTTCATCTGCAGCCGCAATCGGCTGCGCAGCCCGACGGCCGAGGCGGTGTTCGCCGCGTGGCCGGGCGTCGAAACCGACTCCGCGGGCCTCGCGCCCGACGCGGAAACGCGTCTGTCCGCGGAACAGCTCGAGTGGGCCGAAATCGTGTTCGTGATGGAACGCGCGCACCAGGCGAAGCTGCACGCCCGATTCGGCGCATGGCTGAAGCACAAGAAGATCGTCTGTCTCGACATCCCCGATCGCTACGCCTACATGCAGCCCGAACTGGTCGCACTGCTCGAGCGCAAGGCCGGGCCATTGCTGCGCGCGTGAGCCGCGCGGGCCGGTTCAGCGCGAGCGAAGCGGCCCGTCCGCGAGCGCGGAAAAGCGGTCGAGGTGCAGCAGCTCGATGATCTTGCGGGTCGGCACGCTCGCACGCAGCGTCTCCAGCCGCTCGACGTCGAACCACTTGCAGCGCGCGATCTCGTTGCTCGCGCGTGGCGTCAGGTGTTTCGGCACGTCGGCCACGAACACGTGATGGAGCTTCGTGAGGCCGCCGAATTGCACCGCGTAGTCGAGCGCGAGCCCCTCCAGCCGCGTTTCCTCCGCCAGTTCCCGCTGCGCGGCCTCGAGCGGCGTCTCGCCGCGCCGGATCGTGCCGCCCGGCAGCGACCAGCGCGCCGCGGTACGGGCGACCAGCAGCACGCTGCTGCGCTGGCGGCACACGATCGTGGCGCGTTCCTTGATGCTGACGACGGTATCCGGCCCGGTATTCATGTTCGGCAAAACAAAACTGGTGCTCAATCGTGAAGGGAAATGCACGTCGGCCGATCGCCGGGCACGACGGCATGCAAGCCGCCGCGCCGATCATACCGGCCGTTCGTGACAGTTCCGTGCGTTGCCGCGCGCAACGCGGATCACCTCACGCGTGCGTGTCGATCCCCGCGCGCGGCGGCTTTCCGGACCGCCCGTGGCGCTGCTTGTGGACGGCACGCCGGTGGTGATGCGGCGGCGTCACATGCGGGCGCACCGGCGCGGGTCGTGCCACCGGCGCGGCGGCCCGCGGCTGTAATTGTCCCTCGCCAAAATGGAAGGTCTGGGTTTGCGCGCGGGCGACGCCCAGCGTCGACGCCAGCAGGATGGCCGCGAGCAGCATGCGTTTCATGAAATCTCCGTCTTTCTTCAGTTGAGCACCGTCCGCCAGCTTAGCGAATCGCGGCCCGGCGAGGCAACCGGCCGGCGTTCGGTGGCGTCCCCACTTGCGGCCGGCCACGTTCTCGGCGCGGCCGCCGGGGCATCTCCGGCTTGACAATAAAATTCGCGAGTGTGAATATAAATTCACACACAAGAATTATTCTTCGAATCCGGAAAGCCGTGCCGCTGCTGTCGGCCCGGTGGAACCGGCGGTCCGATCAACCGGAAGCAGGAGCGAGACGCATGGCGGAACTGGAGCAGCAGGGCGCGTTGGCGGGGTTGCGCATCATCGATCTGTCGCGGGTGCTGGGCGGCCCGTACGCGACGCAGATCCTCGCCGACCACGGCGCGGAGGTGATCAAGGTCGAACCGCCGTCGGGCGACGAGACGCGCACCTGGGGGCCGCCGTTCGACGGCGACACGGCGTCGTATTTCCTCGGCGTGAACCGCAACAAGCTCGGCATCGCGCTCGACCTGACGCAGCCGGCGGATCGCGAGCGGCTGCTCGGCCTGCTCGAGCACGCCGATGCGCTGGTCGAGAACTTCAAGATCGGCACGATGGAGCGCTGGGGCCTCGGCTTCGACACGCTGCACGCGCGCTTTCCGCGCCTCGTCCATTGCCGCGTCTCGGGCTTCGGCGCGGACGGCCCGCTCGGCGGCCTGCCCGGCTACGACGCGGCCGTGCAGGCGCTGGCCGGGCTGATGAGCGTGAACGGCGAGGCGGGCGGCGCGCCGCTACGCGTCGGCGTGCCGATCGTCGATCTCGTCACCGGGCTGAACGCGGCGCTCGGCGTGCTGATGGCGCTGCGCGAACGCGATGCGAGCGGGCGCGGCCAGTTCGTCGAAGCGACGCTGTTCGACTGCGCGCTGTCGATCCTGCATCCGCATACGCCGAATTTCTTCCATTCCGGGAAGGCGCCGGCGCGCACCGGCAACGCGCATCCGAACATCACGCCGTACGACAGTTTTCCGACCGCGAGCGTCGACATCTTTCTCGCGGTCGGCAACAACGGGCAGTTCGCCGCGCTGTGCGACGTGCTCGGCACGCGCGACTGGCCCGCCGATCCGCGCTTCGCCGACAACCGCGCGCGCAGCGCGAACCGCGCCGCGTTGCGCGCGCTGCTCGAAACGGTGCTGGCCGCGCACGACGGCGCGGCGCTCGCCGAGCAGCTGATGCGCCGCGGCGTGCCGTGCGCGCCGGTGCTCGGGCTCGATGCGGCGCTCGACCATCCGCACGTCGCGCATCGGCAGATGAAGGTCGAACTGGGCCGGCATCGCGGCATCGCGTCGCCGATCAAGCTCGGCCGCACACCGGCTACGTACCGGCGGCCGCCGCCGGCGCTGAACGAACACGCGGCTCAGGTGTTCGCCGATGCATGCGACGCCGGCCACGGCAACGACGCCAACGACAACGCCGGCCGCACGCGCCGCAACTGACACGCGTGGCGGCCGGCGGCCGTGCGAAGGCGCCCGACGCCGCCGCACGCCCGCACGCCGCTTCGGACATCGCGCCGCACCGCGCCCGACGCGCGCCGGCGCCAGAGGAGACACATCATGCTCGCATGGATCGGCGCGATCGCGATCGTCGCGCTGTTCGGCCTGATCATCACGAAGCGGCTGTCGCCGCTCGTCACACTGATTGTCGTGCCGGTGGCCGCGTCGCTCGCGGCCGGCTTCGGACTCTCGACCGGCACGTTCATCGTGCGCGGCGTGCAGAACATCGGCCCGATCGCCGGGATGTTCGTTTTTGCGATTCTATTTTTCGGAATCCTCACCGATGCGGGGATGCTCGACCCGATCATCGCGGGCGTGCTGCGCGTGATCGGCTGCCATCCGCCGCGCATCGTGACGGGCTCGGCGCTGCTCGCGCTGCTGATCCACCTGGACGGCTCGGGCGCCGTCACGTTTCTCGTCACGCTGCCCGCGATGATGCCGCTCTATACGCGGCTCGGCATGGACCGGCGGATTCTCGCGTGCGTCGCGTCGATGGCGGCCGGGGTCAACTTCCTGCCGTGGGTCGGGCCGATGCTGCGCGCGTCGGCGGCCTTGCACATTCCCGGCTCGGCGATCTTCATGCCGATGATCCCGGTGCAGATCGTCGGGCTCGCGTTCGTGTTCGGCACCGCCTACGTGCTCGGCGTGCGCGAGGCCAAGCGGCTCGGGCTCGATCGCGCCGGCGCGGCGTCGCTCGCGGTCGCGCCGCGCGAGCTGACCGACGCCGAGCGCGCGTTGCGCCGGCCCGGCCGCTTCCGGATCAACCTGGCGCTGACGCTCGTCGTGCTCGGCACGCTGGTGTCGGGCATCGTCGACCCGATGGTGATGTTCATGCTCGGCACGGTCGCCGCGCTCGTCATCAACTATCCGGACGTGCAGGCGCAGCGCGAGCGGATCGACGCGCACGCGAAGGCCGCGCTGATGATGGCGAGCGTGCTGCTCGCGGCCGGCGCGTTCACCGGGATCATGTCCGGCACCGGGATGCTGAAGGCGATGGCCGAGGTCGTCGTCGCGCACGTGCCGGTCGAGCATGCGCGCCACATGCCGTTCGTGCTCGGCCTGCTGTCGATGCCGCTCAGCCTGCTGTTCGATCCCGATTCGTTCTACTTCGGCGTGCTGCCGGTGCTCGCGGAAAGCGCGAAGCTGCTCGGCGTACCGCCGATCCAGATGGCGCAGGCCGCGCTGCTCGGCCAGATGACCACCGGGTTCCCGGTCAGTCCGCTCACGCCCGCGACGTTCCTGATCGTCGGCCTGACCGGCGTCGAGCTGGCCGAGCACCAGAAGTTCACGATCCCGTTCCTGTTCGCCGCCACCGTGCTGATGGTCTTCGCCGCGGTCGTGGCGGGCGTGTTTCCGTTGTGAGCGTCCGCGTGCCTGTCGCGCCGCGCCGGCCGCCACCGACGCGCCTCGAAGCCCGACATCGTCTCGAGCGCGGCGCGGCCGTTCACGTTTTCCTGGAGAGCAATCCATGCAGTTCGACCTGACCGACGACCAGCGCGCGATCGAAAGCGCGATCGAGAAAATCTGCGAACGCTTCGGCGACGATTACTGGCTCGAGCGCGATCGCGCGGGCGGATTTCCGTCCGACTTTCACGCGGCGCTCGCCGAGGCCGGCTGGCTCGGCATCGCGATGGATCCGGCCCACGGCGGCGCCGGTCTCGGGATGACCGAGGCCGCGCTGATGATGCGCGCGATCAGCGCGTCGGGCGCCGGCCTGTCGGGTGCCTCGGCCGTCCACATGAACATCTTCGGGCTGAACCCGGTGCAGGTGTTCGGCAACGACGCGCAGAAGGCGCGCTTCCTGCCGCCGCTGATCGCCGGGCGCGACAAGGCCTGCTTCGCGGTGACCGAGCCCGACGCCGGCCTCGACACGACGCACCTGAGCACGCAGGCGCGCCGCGACGGCGACCACTACGTGCTGAGCGGCCGCAAAATCTGGATCTCGACCGCGCAGGTCGCGAACAAGATGCTGATCATCGCGCGCACGACGCCGCTCGACCAGGTCGCGAAGCCGACCGACGGCTTGAGCCTGTTCTACACCGACCTCGACCGTTCGCGCGTCGAGGTGCGCGAGATCGAGAAAATGGGCCGCAAGGCCGTCGATTCGAACATGCTGTTCATCGACAACCTGCGCGTGCCGCGCGACGACCTGATCGGCAACGAAGGCGACGGCTTTCGCTACCTGCTGCACGGGCTGAACCCCGAGCGGATCCTGATCGCCGCCGAGGCGATCGGCCTCGGTCAGGCCGCGCTGCGACGCGCGACGCAGTATGCGTGCGAGCGCGTCGTGTTCGGCCGGCCGATCGGGCAGAACCAGTCGATCCAGCATCCGCTCGCGCAGGCGTGGATGCAGCTCGAGGCCGCGTGGCTGATGGTGATGAAGGCCGCGACGCGCTACGACGCGGGGCAGCCGTGCGGCGCGGAGGCGAACGCCGCGAAGTACCTCGGCGCGGAAGCCGCGTTCCAGGCGTGCCAGACGGCGATCGCGACGCACGGCGGGATGGGCTATGCGAAGGAATACCATGTCGAGCGCTACCTGCGCGAGTGTATGATTCCGAGGCTCGCGCCCGTGAGTCCGCAACTGATCTTGTGCTACATCGCGGAGAAGGTGCTCGGGCTGCCGAAGTCGTACTGACACGCGGCGGCTCGCCCGGCGCGCGTTTCCCGTTCCGAATCAAGCGCTCGTCATGGACGTCAAACTCGTTGCCCGCACGCTCGATCTCTTCGAGCTGTTCGCCGCCGAACGGCGGCCGCTGCCGCTCACCGAACTCGCGCGCCTGCTCAACGTGCCGGCGTCGAGCTGCCTGGCGATGGCGCGCACGCTCGTGAGCCGCGGCTATCTGTACGAGGTGCGCAAGCGCGGCGGCTACTATCCGACGCGGCGCCTGCAGACGATCGCCGCCGCGATCGACGCGACCGATCCCGTCGTCGACATCGTGCATCCGCATCTCGTCGCGCTGCGCGACGCGAGCCGCGAGACGGCCGTGCTCGGCAAGATCCAGGGCGCGTCGGTCACGTATCTCGACGTCGTCGAGTCGGAGCAGGCGATCCGCTATACGCGCCAGCCGGGCGAACTGCGCCCGCTGCATGCGAACTCGATCGGCAAGGCGATCTTCGCGGAACTCGCGAGCGATGCGCAGCAGGCGCTCGGCGCACAGTTGTCGTTCGAGCGCTTCACCGATGCGACGGTGGCCGACCTGCCGGCGCTCGTCGCGCAAACCGCGCGGTTTCGCGAACTCGGCTGGGCCGAGAACTTCGGCGAGAGCGCGCCCGAGCTGTCGGCG
Source organism: Burkholderia sp. BCC1988 (assembly GCF_905339895.1). NCBI lineage: Bacteria > Pseudomonadati > Pseudomonadota > Betaproteobacteria > Burkholderiales > Burkholderiaceae > Burkholderia > Burkholderia sp. BCC1988. Next base: position 121,955 of record NZ_CAJPHA010000009.1, on the reverse strand, counting down.
ATCGCGGTCGCGCTGACGCTCGACGGCGACTGGTACGGGCTGTCGGTCGTCGGGCCGACCGAGCGGATCCGCCAGCATCGCGACACGCATGCAGCGCTGCTGGTCGATGCGAAGGCGCGGCTGCTGGCCGAGCAGGGGCGCGGCTAGCAAAGGCCGCGAAGCGGGGCGGAGTGGTTGCTTCGCTTCGCGTCCCGTTCACCGCGATGCAGGATAGCGACCGGGAACGGCCGCATCGCATCACATGCCGGTACGCCGCTCGCCGTCGAGCTTCCCGAAGGTCGCTGCGAACGCGTACGGCTGCTGCGCGATATCCGGGCAGCTCGACGCCCGAACCACGCCACCGCCCCGGCCAGCAAGGCTGGACTGTGGCTCAATCCGCATCAAAGTTCAGCGATACCAGCGCGGCGTATACACCCACTCACGCCCGTCGCCGATCGCGAAACGCCGCGTCGTCGACGAACCGACGATCACCATCGTGCGCATGTCGACCTGATCGCTGCGCAGCGCGCCGAGCGTCGTCGTCGCGAGCGTCGCGCCGGGCCGGCCGATGTCGCGGCCGAGCACGACGACCGTATCGGCCGCGCGGTGCGCACGCACCGCATCGAGCGCACGATCGAGCTGCCACGGCCGCGCACGCGAGATCGGGTTGTAGAACGCCATCACGAGATCGGCCTGGGCCGCATGCCGCAGGCGCGTCTCGATCACGTCCCACGGCTTCAGGTTGTCCGACAGCGAGATCGCGCAGAAATCATGGCCGAGCGGCGCGCCGGCCTGCGCGGCGGTCGCGAGCGATGCCGATACGCCGGGTTCGATGCGCAGTTCGACCGCGGCCCAGCGCGGATCGCGCGCTTCGTCGAGGGCTTCGAGCACGGCCGCGGCCATCGCGAACACGCCGGGATCGCCCGACGACACGACCGCGACGCGCCGGCCCTCGGCCGCCAATTCGAACGCATGACGCGCGCGCTGCATTTCCTCGCGATTGTCGGTGCCGTGCACGCGCTGCTCCGCGCGGAACGGGCCGGCCATCGTCACGTAGGTCGTATAGCCGAGGATATCGGTGGCGTCCGCGAGCGCACTGCGCGCCGCGGGCGTGAGCCATGCGGCGTCGCCCGGGCCGAGGCCGAGCACCGTCAGGCGGCCGCGTGCACGGCCGAGCGTGGCGGGATCGACCGGTTGCGCCGCGACCGCGCACGCGAGGCCATCGGTCGCTGCGCGCAGCGTATGCGCGACGCGCAACGTGCGGGCGAGCAGGGTGGCGGCAGCGGTGTTGCCAGCGCGGGCCTTATCGCCATCGCCATCGCTATCACCATCGCCTTCGACATCGGCAAAGCGCAGCGGCACGTCCAGCGTCCGTGCGGCGGCTTCGACCCGTGCATCGCCGAGCAACGTCGCCGGTGCGACGAGCGCGGCAAGCGCCAGCCGCGCGAGGCCGTGCGCGTCGAGCAGCGCGTCGATGCGTTCGGCAAGCGACGGCGCCGCATCGGCCCGCACGCCGCGCGTATCGACGCCGACCACCACGCTGCGCGGATGGATCACGAGTTCGTCGCGCGCGCCGCGCCACGCATCGGGCGTCACGCGGATCGCATGCGCGGCCGCGTCGTCGCGCGGCAGCGCGACGTCGTCGAGCCACGGCGCCGCGCCGTCGACGCGCGTGGCCGCGCCCGCGAGCAGGTCGGACACGAAGCGCTTGCCTTGCTGGAGATCGGCGAGCGCATAGCCGTCTGGCGGGTTGAGCACGCATGCGCCGAAGCGCAGCTCGCCGCTCGTGGTGATCGCGGGCGCGACGCCGAGGCATTCGGCGATTTCGCGCGCGATCACGTTGACGCCCGTCAGCCCGCCGAGCAGCGGCACGACGGCCGAACCGTCTTCCGCGACCGCGAGCACCGGCGGTTCGACACCCTTGTCGGCGAGTGCCGGCGCGACGCAACGGATCACGATGCCGGCCGCGCACAGCGCGACGATCGGCAAGCCGCGCGCGTAGAGTTCGCGCAGGTGCGCGCCGAGTTCGTCGAACGGCACGTCGGCCTCGACGCGCGACGCGAGCCCGTGCACGGCGGCGCCCGGATAACGCGCCTGGATGCGCCGCGCGGTATCGAGCGCGCCCGCGCCGAGAATCACGATCGCGGGCGGGGTCGTCATCCTTGCCATTTTTCCCCCGGGACGACGAGCAGCGAGAAATACGGCGACGCCATCGGATCGACTTCGTCGAGCGGCACGATGCGCTGGGCCGCCATCGTCGCGCGCTCGACGTACAGCGCGCGCTTCGCGAGCCCCAGTTCGTCGAGCACGCGCCGCACCTTGTCGAAGTTGCGGCCGAGCTTCATCACGACGGCCGCGTCGGCCTGCGCGAGCCGCGCGCGCAATTCGTCCTCCGGCAGCACGCCGGACAGCACCGACAGGCTCTGGTTGCGATAGACGAGCGGCTGGCCGAGCACGGCCGTGCCGCCGAGCATCGCGCACACGCCCGGGATCACTTCGGTGTCGTAGCGCGGCGCGAGGCGATCGTGCAGGTACATGTACGACCCGTAGAAGAACGGGTCGCCTTCGCAGATCACCGCGACGTCGCGCCCGGCGTCGAGATGCGACGCGACGATCTCGGCCGCCGTGTCGTAGAAGTCGGCGATCACGGTCTCGTAGCAAAGCGGCGGCGCCAGCGCCTCGGTCGTCACCGGATAGACGAGCGGCAATTGCGTCTGCGCGTCGCGCAGGTGCGCCTCGACGATTCCGTACGCATTGCCCTTCTTGCCCTTCGCGACGAAATACGCGACCACCGGCGCGGCCTGCAGCACGCGCAGCGCCTTGATCGTCATCAGTTCAGGATCGCCGGGGCCGACGCCGACCCCGAACAGGCGTCCGCGCGGGGCCGTCATTCGGCCTCCGTCGCGAGTGCGTTGACCGCGGCAGCCGCCATCGCGCTGCCGCCGCGCCGGCCGAGCAGCGCGACGTACGGCACGCCGCGGCTGTCGGCGTCGAGCGCCGCCTTCGATTCGGCCGCGCCGATGAAGCCGACCGGAAAGCCGAGGATCAGCGCTGGGCGCGGCGCACCGGCGTCGATCATGTCGAGCAGGTGGAACAGCGCGGTCGGCGCATTGCCGATCACGACGACGCTGCCGGCCAGATGCGGGCGCCACAGTTCGAGCGCCGCGGCCGAGCGTGTGTTGCCGAGATGCCGCGCGAGGTCGGGCACTTCCGGTTCGCCGAGCGTGCAGATCACGCGATTGCCGGCCGGCAGCCGCGCGCGCGTGATGCCTTCGGCAACCATCTTCGCGTCGCACAGGATCGGCGCGCCGGCCGCGAGCGCCATACGGCCCGCCGTGCCGGCGCCGGCCGAGAAGCGCAGGTCGTAGGTGACATCGACCATCCCGCACGCGTGGATCACGCGCACCGCGAGTTTCTCGAGATCGGGCGGAACCTGCGACAGGTCGGCCTCGGCGCGGATCGTCGCGAACGACTGGCGGTAGATTTCCTGCCCGTCGCGAATGTAGTCAAGCATCGGTGGTGTCCTGGCTGTGGCGCGCGCCCGTCAGTCGGGCCGCGGCCTGGTCAATCGTCAGATGGCGCGCGAGCGGGGCGCCGAGGCCCGCGGCGGCGTCGCGCCGGTAAAGGTCGTAGCGCGCGGGCGCGACCGCGACGAGCGTATGCGTCGCGGGGTGCGGCAGCGCACAGTGGCGCTCGCAGCCGGTCAGGTGCACGTCGACCGGATGGCCGACGCGCGCGGCCAGCGCGAGCGCATCGCGTTTCGTATCGGCGCGCGACTTCGCGCAGCCCGCGCTGCCGGTGCAGGCGACCAGCGCCGCCAGCGGGTCGGATGTCGTGCACACGAGCCCGAGCGACGCGAGCGCGTCGAGCACGGCCGGCGCACGTTCGTGCCGCACGCCGTGCACGAACACGCCTTGCCACGGCGTCATCGACAGCGTGCCGTCGCCGTCGGCGTCGGCCAGTGCCGCGAGCCGTTCCAGTTGCGACGCGTCGAGCCGGCCGAGCACGAACTGCGCGCCGACGCTGCAGCGATCCGCGTCGCGCGACGGCCGTGCGCCGAAACGCAGCGCGGCATCCGCTTGCGTGCGCCGCCAGCCGGCCAGTGCCGGATCGGCTTCGAGCGGGAACGGTACGTAATGCTGCGCACGCTCGCGCAACGCGCGTGCGCCGCCGGTCGCGAGCCACGCACGCATCCGCGTGACGTCGGCCGGCGCGAGATCGAGGAACGCCAGCAGCAACGCGCGCACGAGCGCGACGGCCTGGTCCGGCGCCACGTCGAACGCGGCGGGCGGATCGCCGGGCGCGACCGGCGGACAGCCGGCCAGGCCCGCGGCGATGCGGACCGCGCCGTCGCCGCGACGCCACGCGGCGAGCCAGATGTCGTGCGGATGATCGAGCGCCGCGACCGATTCGCCGCCGTCGAGCTGGATCGAGAATTTCGGCGACAGTTCGCCGCGGCGCGGCTCGTGCGTCAGCATGTCGAGCAGCGCAAGCGCGAGTGTGCGGCTGTCGAGCAGCGCGTCGGGATCGCGCCCCGCAAGCGGGCTGAGCATCAGGTTGCGGACGTCGTCGCTTGCGGCAAGCGCGGCGCGGTCGTCAGCGGCCTCGCCCGCGTTGATGCGTGGGCCCAGGCCCGCGTCGAGCAACGCGTCGACCAGCGTATCGGCCGTGCCGTCGCGAATGCCGCGCAGCTGGAGATTCGCGCGATTGGTCGCGTCGATCGCGCCGGAGCCGCAGGCACGCGCGACGGCGGCGATCGCGCGCGCCTGCCGCGTGTCGAACCGGCCGCCCGGCAGCTTGATCCGGCACAGCCCGCCGTCGGCGGCCGCGACGACGCGCACGAGCCCCGGGCAAGCCGAAGGGCGCACGACGGGCGAAGCAGGATTCGAATCGGGGGCGGATCTCAACGGGATACCGGGACAGTGTCGCGCCGCGGCCAACGCATCGGTACACCCCGCCCGACGCCGACTGGCACGCACGCACTTTCAGGCCGGCAGGTCTCCTGGCTGACAGGTCGGCGCCGGCTCCCGGCCTTCCCGGTGAAACCAGTGGCATGAGGGGGGAGATCGGCTCGCTGTCTACAGTTGCGGGGGCAGCCACAGCGGCGCGAGGCGCGCCCTGTGTTCCCTCTTCGGCCCCGAAGGGCACCGGCGAACGAACGGCCGTAGGATACCCGATTTCACCGGCGTTTCGGGCCCCCCAGGCGACCGTCGGGCAGGCGCCGTGGCCGACGCGAAACGCGGCCCGGCGTCGGCGGGCTCGCAGATGAAACGCGCGGTGGAACACGGTACCATGCCGACTTTCGCAATGCGGACGGCCGCACCGGCGCCTTCACGGCCGCCGTGCGGCGACTCGATGGAATCGGACGAAGGGGAAGGGTGCATGACGGCGTGGCTGACGGTAGTGGGCATCGGCGACGACGGCTACGCGGGGCTCGGGCGCGGCGCGCGGCGCGCGCTGCTCGAGGCGAAGCGGGTCGTCGGCGCGAAGCGGCACCTCGACATGCTGCCCGCGCGGCTGCCGGCCGAACGCGCCGCATGGCCGTCGCCGTTCGACCTGTCGGGCCTGCTCGCGCAGCGCGGTTCACCCGTCTGCGTGCTGGCGAGCGGCGACCCGATGCTGTTCGGCGTCGGCGCGACGCTCGCGCGCGAACTGTCCCCCGACGAATGGCGCGTGCTGCCCGCACCGTCGTCGCTGTCGCTGGCGGCCGCGCGGCTCGGCTGGGCGTTGCAGGACGTCGGCGCGGTGTCGCTCGTCGGCCGGCCGCTCGCGACGCTGGCGCGTCACCTGCTGCCGGGCCGGCGCCTGTTCGTGCTGAGCGCCGACGGCCGCACGCCGGCCACGGTCGCCGCCGAACTCGCCGCGCGCGGCTTCGGCCCGACGCGCATCAGCGTGTTCGAGCACCTCGGCGGCCCGCTCGAGCGGCGCATCGACGGGCTCGCGCAAGACTGGCACATCGACGAAACCGCCGCGCTCAATCTCGTCGCGCTCGACTGCCAGGCCGGCCCCGATGCGCCGCGCCGCGCACTCACGCCCGGCCTGCCCGACGACGCGTACCGCCACGACGGCCAGCTCACCAAGCGCGACATGCGCGCGCTGACGCTCGGACGCCTCGCGCCTGCCCCCGGCGAACTGTTGTGGGACGTCGGCGCAGGCAGCGGCTCGATCGGCATCGAGTGGATGCGCGCGCATCCGTCGTGCCAGGCGATCGCGATCGAGTCGCATGCGGAGCGGCAGCGCTTCATCGAGCACAACCGCGACGCGCTCGGCGTACCGGGCCTGCAACTCGTGGCCGGGCGCGCGCCCGATGCGCTCGCGGGGCTCGCCGCGCCCGATGCGATCTTCATCGGCGGCGGCGCGACCGTGCCCGGCGTGCTCGACGCGTGCTGGTCGGCACTGAAGCCCGGCGGCCGGCTCGTCGCGAACGCGGTCACGCTGCAGGGCGAGCTGGCGCTCGCCGCGTGGCGCGACGCGCACGGCGGCACGCTCACGCGCGTATCGCTCGCGCACGCCGAGCCGCTCGGCCGCTTCGACACGTGGCGGCAGCCGTTGCCCGTCACGCTGTACGACGTGCACAAGCCCGCTTCCACGGCGACCGACCTCGCGGACCCTGCCTGATGCGCGACGAGACCCCCGAACAACCGGCACCGCTGCGGTTCGGCTACACGACCGGCAGCTGCGCGACCGCGACGTCGCTTGCCGCCGCACGCGTGCTGCTCGCGGGCCGCGCGGACGATGCGGTCGAGATCGTGCTGCCGAAGGGGCAGCGCGTGATGATGCGGCTCGCGTTCTGCCGGGCCACGGCCGACGGCGCGGAAGCCGGCACGATCAAGGATGCCGGCGACGATCCGGACGTCACGCACGGCGCGCTGATCTTCGCGCGGGTCGCGCTCGCCGCCGCGCCCGGCGTGCGTTTTCACGCGGGGCCGGGGGTCGGCACCGTCACGCGCGCGGGGCTCACGCTGCCGGTCGGCGAACCGGCGATCAATCCGGTGCCGCGCCAGATGATGACCGCGCACCTCGACGCGCTCGCGGCCGAATACGGCTACACGGGCGGCTTTGACGTGACGATCGGTGTCGAGGGCGGCGAGGCGCTCGCGCTGAAGACGATGAACCCGCGGCTGGGCATCGTCGGCGGCTTGTCGATTCTCGGCACGACCGGCATCGTGCGGCCGTTCTCGTGCTCGGCGTACATCGCGTCGATCCATCAGGGCATCGACGTCGCGCGCGCGAACGGGATCGCGCACATCGCCGCGTGCACCGGCAACGCGAGCGAGGATGCGATGCGCGCGCACTACGGCCTGCCCGACATGGCACTGATCGAAATGGGCGATTTCGCCGGCGCGGTGCTCAAGCACCTGCGCCGCGCGCCGGTCGCGCGCCTGTCGATGTGCGGCGGCTTCGGCAAGCTCAGCAAGCTCGCGGCCGGCCATCTCGACCTGCACAGCCGCCATTCGAGCATCGATCTGCCGCTGCTCGCGCAGTGGGCGGCCGAGGCGGGCGCGAACGACGCGCTGCAGGCCGCGATGCGCGCGGCGAACACCAGCCAGGAAGCGCTGAAGCTCACGCAGGCCGAAGGCGTGCCGCTCGGCGACCTCGTCTGCGCGCACGCGCTGCGGGTCGCGCGCGACATCGTGCCGCCATCGGTCGCCGTCGAGATGTTCGCGATCGACCGGCAGGGCCGCTTCGTCGGGATCGCACGATGAGCGCGCGCATCCTGCTGCTCGGCGGCACCGGCGACGCGCTGAAGATCGCACGCGCGCTCGGTCCGCGGCACGTGTATAGCCTCGCGGGTCTCGGCAAGGTGCCCGACGACCTGCGCTGCGACGTGCGCGTCGGCGGCTTCGGCGGGGCGGCCGGGCTCGCCGCGTATCTGCGCGGTGCCGGCATCGGCCTCGTGATCGACGCCACGCATCCGTATGCCGCGCGCATCAGTGCGAACGCGGCGGCCGCCGCGCGCGACGCGGGCGTGCCGCTGTGGGCGCTGCGCCGCGCGCCGTGGGCGCCGCAACCCGGCGACGACTGGCGGATGGTCGACGACTGGGCCGGCATCGAGGCCGCGCTCGCGCCGTTCCGGCGGCCGCTGTTCACGCTCGGCCGCGAACCGCTCGCGCATCTCGACGCGATCCCGCCGCACCAGTTCTGGCTGGTGCGCTGCCTCGATGCGCATCCCGGCAACGCGCGCGTGCAGATCGTCGCCGCGCGCGGGCCGTTCACGCTCGAGAATGAACGCGCGCTGTTCGCGCTCGCGGGCATCGACGTCGTCGTCAGCAAGAACAGCGGCGGCGCCGCGACCGAAGCCAAGCTCGACGTCGCGCGCGAACGCCGGCTGCCGGTCGTGATGCTGCGCCGGCCGCCGCTGCCCGACGCCGACCGCGCGTTCGACTCGGCCGCCGCGCTGCTCGATGCGCTCGACCCGGCCGCGCGTGCTTGATGCCACGCGACCCGGCTGACCCATGAATTGACGGAGATTTTTCGATGACGGTGTATTTCATCGGCGCGGGCCCCGGCGACCCGGAGCTGATCACGGTAAAGGGCCAGCGCCTCGTGCGCACGTGCCCGGTGATCCTGTATGCAGGGTCGCTCGTGCCGCCGGCCGTGCTTGACGGCCATCGTGCGGAACGGGTCGTCAATACCGCCGAGCTCGACCTCGACGCAATCGTCGCGCTGCTCGCCGACGCGCATGCGAAAGGGCAGGACGTCGCGCGCGTGCATTCGGGCGATCCGTCGCTGTACGGTGCGATCGGCGAACAGATCCGCCGGCTGAAAGCGCTCGGGATTCCCTATGAAATCGTGCCGGGCGTGACGGCCACGGCCGCCTGCGCGGCGACGCTCGGGGTCGAGCTGACGCTGCCCGGTGTCGCACAGACGGTGATCCTCACGCGCTTCGCGGGCAAGACGACGATGCCGGAAGGCGAAGCGCTCGGCGCGCTCGCCGCGCATCGCGCGACGCTCGCGATTCACCTCGGCGTGCGGCATCTCGCGCGGATCGTCGACGAAGTGCTGCCGCATTACGGGCCCGCGTGCCCGGTCGCGGTGATCTACCGCGCGAGCTGGCCCGACGAGGAGCGCGTGACCGGCACGCTGGCCGACATCGTCGGCAAGGTGCAGGGCACGCAGATCGAACGCACCGCGCTGATCCTGATCGGGCGCGTGCTCGACGCGGAAGGGTTCGCGGATTCGACGCTGTACGCGAGCGGGGGGTGATGACGCGTGTACGGAACGCAACGCACTTCGCGTTGCGAGGCATCGCGACAATGGGTTGCCTCGCGAGCCGGGCCGCCGATCAATACCCATCGTCGAACGGCACCGCATGAACCGGCAACGGGCAACCGCGCGCCGGCCACGAACCGGGTCGACGCCTTCACGCGCCGCGTCTGATCGGCGCTACGCACGCGCGACACGCCGCGCAAACTGCGGCGCGAAGCCCGCCGCCAGTGCGAACAGCACGACGCACAGGCATGCCATCGCGATCCATGCCGGCGTCAGATCCGCGAGATGCTGGCGCACGATGCCGGCCGCGAACGGAAACAACCCGGCAACCAGATAGCCGACGCCCTGCACGAACCCCGTCAGCGATGCCGCGTCGGCCGGCGTCGCCGCATGATCGACCGTGACGATCAGCGACAGCGGAAACAGCGCGCCGATCCCCGCGCCAAGCAGCAGCGCGGCCGGCATCGCGAGCGTGTCCGGCGCGGCCAGCATCACCAGCAATCCGGCGAACAGCGACGCGATCGCCGCGTGCAGCGCGGGCCGGCGATCGGGCAGGCGGTCGATCGTCGCCGAGATCGCCAGCCCCGCGACGACTTCCGCGAGCGTCACGCCGCCGAGCAGGCTGCCGGCCGCCGTCGGCGACCAGCCGAGCCGCATGTAGTACGGCGGCAGCCATGCGAGCACGAGGGTGTAGGCACCCGTCGCGATCCCGAAGAACATCGCGAGCCGCCAGGCCCGCGGCGAGCGCGACGGCCGCGCCTGCATCGGCGGCGCGGCCGTCGGCCCGGACGCCGGTGCGTCGCCGCCACGACTGGCCAGCGGCCACGCGAGCGCCGCGACCGCGGCTGGCAGCGCCCAGCCCGCGAGCGCGACCAGCCAGCCCCAGCGGGCCGCGGCGAACGGCGCGACGACGCTCGCGAGCACCGCGCCGCCCATGATCGACGTCGAATAGACGCCCATCGCGCCGCCGATGCGCGTCGCGAAATGCGCCTTCACGAACCCCGGCAGCAGCGCCTGCACCATCGCGATCCCGATGCCCGCGCAACCTGCGCTCGCGAGCAGCAGCCACGCGTGCTGCGCGCCGAAGCGCGACGCGCACGCGAGCCCGATCAGCACGACGCCGAGCCACACGCCGCCGGCGATCCCCGTCACGCGCTGCAGCCGCCGCGCGCCGAGCGCGCCCAGGCCCATCAGCAGGATCGGGATCGTGGTCAGCAGGCTTGCCGCGCCGTCGCCGATGCCGGTCGCACGCTGGATCATGTCGAGCAGCGGACCGATCGCGGCCAGCGCGGGCCGCAGGTTCAACCCGACCAGTACGATGGCGGCCAGCCGCCAGCCGGGGGAAGTGAAGCGATTCATGATGGAGTGGCCCTCGATATCGGTGCACGACACCTCCGTCCTGCGTGCCGTGCATTTTCATGTAAAGTATCTCGACATCAAGATAAATGCGCATTTATCTCGACGTCAAGATAACTGGTGAGCCGAGGAGGGTTAATGGATCGAGCCGCGCATGCGCTCGCGCAATGGCGCGTCGAGCGTCCGGATCTGGATGCGTCGTCGATGCTCGTGATGGGACGGCTGCAGGAAGCCGCGCTCGTGATCGCGCGCGACGGTCTCAATCCGCTGTTCGCGCGCTACGGGATGCAGCCGGGCGAGTTCGACGTGCTGGCGACGCTGCGGCGCAGCGGCGCGCCGTTCGCGCTGACACCGACCGCGCTGTACGACGCGCTGATGATGTCGTCGGGCGGGATGACCGCGCGCATCGACCGGCTGCAGAAGGCCGGCTGGGTCGAGCGCCGGCCGAACCCGGCCGACGGCCGCGGCACGCTCGTCGCGCTGACCGACGCCGGCCGCGCGCTGATCGACGATGCGGTGGTCGCGCACGTCGACAATCAGCGTGCGATGCTGGCCGCGCTGTCGGAGGCGGAGCAGGCGCAACTTGCGGCGTTGCTCGAAAAGCTGCTGGCGGGATTGGGAGGAGAAGCGTCGGCGTCGGCCGATAGGTAGCGCCGCTGCATCGTCACGTCGAACGAACGCGACGAGCGGGAAATGGAAACGCCGACAGGAAACGCGCAAAAGGAAGGCAGCGCGTGAACCGCCCGCCGCGCGCCGCGGCGGGCCGGACAGACGGCGGGCCGCACCGCGTGCGCCCGCCGCGCGGCTCAGCCGCGTGCCGGGATGTTGAGCCCGCGCGCGACGGCCGGACGCGCGACGAACGCGTCGAGCGCCCGCGCGACATGCTTGAATTCGCCGAAGCCGACCAGGTCGCCCGCTTCATAGAAGCCGACAAGGTTGCGCACCCACGGGAAGATCGCGATGTCGGCGATCGTGTACGTATCGCCCATCACCCACTTGCGGTTCGCGAGATGCGCGTCGAGCACGCCGAGCAGGCGCTTCGATTCGGCGACGTAGCGGTCGCGCGGACGCTTGTCCTCGTAGTCGCGGCCCGCGAACTTGTGGAAGAAGCCGACCTGCCCGAACATCGGGCCGATGCCGCCCATCTGGAACATCACCCACTGGATCGTCTCGTAGCGGCCCGCCGGATCCTTCGGGATCAGCTGGCCCGTCTTGTCCGCGAGATAGATCAGGATCGCGCCCGATTCGAACAGCGCCAGCGGCCGGCCGTCGGGGCCGTTCGGATCGATGATCGCCGGGATCTTGTTGTTCGGGTTCAGCGACAGGAATTCGGGCGACAGCTGGTCGTTCGTGTCGAAGCGCACGAGGTGCGGCTCGTACGGCAGCCCGGTTTCCTCGAGCATGATCGACACCTTGACGCCGTTCGGCGTCGGCAGCGAGTACAGCTGGAGACGGTCGGGATGCTGGGCCGGCCATTTTTTCGTGATCGGGAAGGCGGACAGATCGGGCATGGAGGTTCGTTCGTCAACGTTGAGGATCCGCGCCCCGCCGGCCTGCCGCGCGTCGCCGGCAGCCGCTGACACGGCGGCAGGAACGGGACGAACGCATCGACCGGCGGGCGGGGCGCGCCGAAGACGCCCACTGTAGCCGATCCCCGCGATCGCTGCAGACGGCGGCCGCGCGTCGTGTCCGTGCGCCGCCGCGCGCAGCGCGCCTGCCTGTTTCGGTCAGCCGCCTCAACAGACGACGCATCGACGTGTCGCGAACGGGTGCCTGTGGACATCGCGCCAGGCCCTGCGCGCTGCGGCACCCGTGCCACACCGCACTGCTGCATCGTCAGAAGTTGTGCCGCAGCCCGACCATCGCCGCGGTCGTGCCGACCCCGGGCGCGACCGGCTGCCCGTACACGAGCATCTGGTTCATCGTGCCGCGGTTGTTCACGTGGCCGACCTGCGCATAGACCATCGACCGCTTCGACAGGCTGTAGTCGGCCGTGAGCACGACGGCCGTCGAGCGGTTTTCCGAACGGTTGCGGTCCTTCAGGTAATACACCGCCGACGTCACCTGCAACGCGGGCGTGAAGCGATAGCCGACGCCGGCCGACAGCATGTCGAGGTTCACCTTGTCCGCATGCGACGGATTCCTGCCGTTGCCGTACGACGCCGACACCGAGAAGTCGCGGATCGTGTATTTCGCGCCGACGTAGATGAAGCGGTTGTTGTCGACGCCGGTCGGCGCGACACCCGGCGCCGGATTCGTGTCGTGGCCGTTGTAGTAGACGGCCGACGCGTTGAGCCCGTAGTTCGAATACCGCAGCACGACCGATTCGCGCGTGCCGCCCTGGAACTGCCCGGCGACGCCGCCGGGCGCGTATTCGAGCGCGATCGACGCGCCCGCGAAGGTCGGCGACTGATAGACGAGCGCATTGCTGTCGTACAGCGCGCCGATCGCGCCGTTGGTGCTCGTCCCCGGCCAGCCGGCCGCGGTGTTCAGGCCGAGCCACGCGGTCAGCACGCTGCCGAAGAACTGCGCGTTGCGCACGTCGGTGTCGGCCATCGCGTAGATCATCGGCACGATCTGGCGGCCGGCCGTGAAGGTGCCGAACGGCCCGGACACGCCGAGCGACGCAACCTGGTTGAAGATCGCGACGGCGCCCGGCGTGTCGCTCAGCTGCATCCTGCCGGTGCCGCTGTCGAACGAGCCCTGCAGCTTGAAGTTGACCTTGTAGCCGCCGCCGATGTCCTCGCTGCCCTTGATGCCCCAGAAGCTCGAATAGATGCCGCCGTCCTTCATGCGGAACACCTTGCCGGTGTTCGGCGCGTTCGGGCCGAACGACGCGGCCGACGTGCTCTGGTACAGCAGGCCCGTGTCGACCACCCCGTACAGCGTGACGGAGGATTGCGCGTGCGCGAGCGCCGCACTGCCGGCAAGCGCCGCGAGCGCGGCCAGTTTCGTCTTCATCGAAGTCTCCAGATCGTAATGGACCGCCCGGGATCGAGCCCGGGCGGGTGCAGCGGGGGAAGCATCGAGGCAGGCGGGAGGGCGCCGGGTGCGACGCCGGTGCGAGCCGTGCGGAAAGACTACGCAACGGCGCGCGCCCGCTCCCCCCCATGCGCGGGGGGCAGGGTTGCGGAGAATCGGCGGGGAACCCGGGCAACGCGGTTGTCATCAACGGCCGGGCAAGGCCGATCGAGGCGGCTCAAGGCCAGTTAAGGTCGCTTCGGACGTGCGCAGGCGGGCAACGCGCGCGTCAAGGCGCGCTTTCGAGCAACCCGAGCACCAGCGCGCGGCGCACCGCATGCTTGCGCGAGCTGGCGTCGAGCTTGCCGAACAGGTTCTTCAGGTGCCACTTCACGGTTTCCTCGCCGACGGCGAGCGCCACCGCGATCTCCTTGTTCGACAGGTTGCGCGCGAGCAGCTCGAGGATCGCGCGCTCCTTGGGCGTCAGCACGACGCTCGGCACCGCGCGCGGGCTGGCCGTGCTGCGCGGCGCGGGCGGCACGATGCGCGGCTGCGGCTGCGCGGGCCGGGCGGGTCCGTCGCCCGCGGCCGTCTCGTCGCCGATGCGGCGCGCCCAGTCGGCGACGGCCGGATGCGCGTCGGCGAGCGTGCGCGTGAGGCCGAACATGTCCGCGAGGTTCATCGCCTCGTCGAGCAGCGCGCGGCCGCCGTGCCCGGACTGTTCGAGCGCGAACGCGCTGAGCGCCATGATCTCGATGCGCTCGCGTCCCATGCTCATTTCGCGGGCCAGCACGGCGGCTTCGTCGAGCGCCGCGCACGCATCGTCCCAGCGGCGCGCGGCAAGCGCGGCGCCCGCGTGCGCCATCGCCTGCAGCAGCACGACGGGGCGCCGCCACAGCGGCCCGTGCGACGGAAACTCGGCCGCGGCAATCGCATCGATCCGCTCGACCAGCGCATGGCAGGTCGCCTCGCGATAGCGCGCCGCGTGAATGCGCACCTGCTCGGCGAGGCTCGCGACCGACAGGCGCGGCAGCCGGCGCGCGACGCCCATCGCGTCGAGCGCCTCGAGCAGGTCGATCGCGCGATGCTCGACGCCGCGCAGCAGCGCGATGCGCGCGGCCGTGCGGTAGCCGAGCAGCACGGTGTCGGGCGTGCCCGCGTGCTCGAGCACGTCGAGCCGGTTCGCGAGCAGCGCGGCGGCCTGGTCGACGCGATCGGCTTCGCAGGCGATCGCCGCGCACATCGCCGCGAGCATGCAGGTCAGCGGATGGCGGCGGCCGAGGTCCGCTTCCGCGCGCGCGAGCGCCGGCGACAACGCGTCGTCCGCGAGCCGGATCTGGCCTTCGCGCAGATAGCTAAGACCGGTGATCAGCTCGCCCCAGCGCGCGACGTAGCCGAACCCGGCCGCGGTCGCGCCGCGCGGCGCGGCCTGCTGGAAGCGGCGCGCCTGCGCCGGTTCGCCGACGATGATCGCGCGCGCCGACAGGCGGTTCGCGTGCATCTGCGCGAGCCAGGTCGCCGCGGGCGGCGTGAAGTCGGCCCACGGTTCGAACAGCTCGACGAAATGGTCGATTTCGTCCGCGTAGTAGGCGGCCGCACTGAGGATCAGCGCGCATTCGTAGCGCATCGCGGCCGGTGTGCCGGGGTCGGCGAGGATGCCGGCGATCTGGCGCCGCGCCTCGACATGGCGCTCGCCGAGCGCCAGCGCCCACGCGACCGCGATCCGCAGCGTCGGGCGCTTGTCGAGTTCCGCATCGGGCAGCAGCGCGAGCCAGTCGAGCACGTCGTTGATGCGGCCCTGCTTGATCGCGTCCTCGAGGCAGCGCTGCGCGAGCGCGTATGCCGTCTCGAACTGGCCGGCCGCATACGCGTGGCGCGCCGCTTCCTCCGTCATCCCGTGCGCGTTGAGCCACGCGGCCGCGCGTGCGTGCAGCGCGCTGCGGTCCGCTTCGGCGCTCGTCGTCAGACGGTCGCGCAGCGTATCGCGCACGAGCGGATGCAGCCGGCACCAGTCGGATGCGTCGGACGCGATGAACAGCGGCGTGTCGCGCGCGAGCCGTGCGAGCCGGCCGGGGGCGGCCGCGTCGTCGAGCAGCGCGGCGCACAGCGACGGATGCAGGCGGTCGGCAACGCTCGTGTGGGTCAGGAACGCGGTGTCGTCGGCCGACAAATTCGCGAGCAGCAGTTCGACGAGCCGGTCGCGGGTGCCGTCCATGCGCGCGGCGAGCGCATCGACGGCCTGGCGCGGATCGGCCGAGCGCGCCATCGCGGCCATCGCGAGCTGCAGCCCGAGCGGCCAGCCGTCGACGCGCTCGAACAGCCGCGCGCACGCGTCGGCGTCGACCCGCTGCGCAAAGCGCGCGCCGACCAGCGCGATCGTCTCGTCGAGCGTGAAGCGCAGCCAGTCGGGGCCCGCGAGCGTGCATTGCCCGCCGGCGAGCAGGTCGCCGGCCGCGTGATCGAGCCCGCGCCGGGCCGCGACGACCACCCGCAGGTTCTGCGGCGCGTTGTGCAGCACGTAGGTCAGCGCGTCGAGGCCGGCGGCGGGCAGCCGCTCCGCATCGTCGACGATCAGCAGCGCGTCGATCGACAGTTGCGCGACCTCGGCCAGCCACGCGGTCAGCCCCTCCAGCGCGCGGGCCGCGCCGTCCGGAATCAGGCGCCCGAACGCGGGCCGCGCGCAACCGGTGCGCACCGCCTGCACGAGCCCCTGCAGCAGGCGCGGCGCGTCGTCGCGCTCGTCGGCGGACAGCCACACGACCGCGCGGCCGAGCGCGAGCGATTCGCGCCGCCATTGCGCGAGCAGCGAGGTCTTGCCGTAGCCGGCCGGCGCCTGCACGAGCGTGACGGGCCGGGCGTCGAACGCCGCCGCGGCGAGGCTCAGCCGCGCGCGCACGAGCAACTGCGCCGGCACGCGCGGCGCGGTCGTCTTCAGCACGAGTTCGGTGGGGGGCGCGTCGGCGCGATCGGGTGGGTGGGCCATCGGGGCAGCAGTCGGAATCCGGCGCTGCCGTGCAGGCCGGCGTCCGGGGTGGGCGTGGGGGGAAGGATCGGCCGAACCGCGTTCGCGCGTCAATCCCCCCCCGCGGCGAGTGGGGCCGCGCCGCCGCCCGGCCGATAGCATGGGTTCCGAGGCGTGACGAACGCGATTGACGAATGCAACGGGGAGGGGCCATGAACATCGTATCGACCGGCGCGCGCCGCAGCGCGCCGAGCGCCGGATAAACGGAGCGGCACGATGTATCGCCATCTGCTCGTGACGGTCGACGGCGTGCCCGGCGGCATCGACGCGATCGGCCATGCGCTCGAACTGGCGCGTGCGGTCGGCGCGCGGGTCACGTTCATGCTGTCCGGCGCGGCGCCGCAATCGCCTGGTTCCGACTCGCGTTTATCCGGAGCGCGGATGCCGGAACACGGTGCGAAAGTGGAAGCCGCCGCCCGGGCCCAGGGCCTGTCCCATGCGATCGCGGCGGCCGGCGATCCGGCGGCCGGCGATCCGGGGGCCGGTCAGCCGGCGGCCGGCGGCACGACGCCCGCCACGCTCGCCGGCGAACTCGGCTGCGACCTGATCGGCGTGGCGGCGCTGCCGCACGATGCCGATGCCGGCGCGGCCGCGCAACGGCGGTTGCTGCTCGCGACGAGCGGCGTGCCGGTGCTCGTGTGCCCGGCGCGGCGTGCGCCGGCAGAGGCGCGCGTGATGGCCCGCTGTCTCGCCGCACATCGCGCGCTCGGCGCGCAGTTGCAGGCGCTGACGCAGTTGCAGGCGCCGACGCTGGCGAGCGAAGACCCGGCCACGACAACGCGGCCGGCCGCCGAGTCGGCCCGCACGCTCGCGGTGCACGCCGCGTTGGCGTCGCTCGCGGCGCTGCAGGACGCGCGTTCCGGGCCGTCCGCCGAAGCACGCCTGTGCGCGGCATTGCGCAGACGGGCGGAGAGCACCGCGGCCGAACTCGACGAGCTCGACCGCCAGCGGCGCCGCGATGCGCACGCGCTCGACGCGCTGGCGCGGCTCGCCGCCGACGGCTTGCCGTCGGCCGCGTTCGATGCAGCGCTCGCCGTCTATGCGCGCGGCGCGTTCGAGCAGATGGGGCGCATGGAAGGCGTGATTTTCCCGGCCGCGCGGCGCTATTTGAGCGACGCCGACTGGACCGAACTGGACGCGCCTCCGGCGAGCGGCTCAGCCGCGACGACGCCGGGCGCGGACGAACCCGACGATGCGTGACGCGCATCCGACTGAAACCCTACGGAGAACCAGATGGCACATGCAGTGCGATTCCACGAAACCGGCGGCCCCGACGTGCTGCGCTGGGAAGCGGTCGAAGTCGGCGACCCGGGCGCGGGGCAGGTCCGCCTGCGGCACGAGGCCGTCGGCCTGAACTTCGCCGACACGTATTTCCGCAGCGGCCTGTATCCGGTGCCGCTGCCGGCCGGAATCGGCGTCGAGGCCGCCGGCGTGGTCGAGGCCGTCGGCCCCGGCGTGACGAACGTCGCCGCCGGCGACCGGGTGACCTACACCGGCTTCCTGAACACGCTCGGCGCGTACAGCACCGAACGGCTGATCGCCGCCGCGCCGCTCGTGAAGCTGCCGGCCGGGATCGCCTGCGAAACGGCCGCGGCGATGACGATGCGCGGCCTGACGTCGGCGTACCTGTTGCGCCGCATCCACGCGTTCGCGCCGGGCGACACGATCCTGCTGCACGCGGCCGCGGGCGGCGTCGGGTTGATCGTGTCGCAATGGGCGAAGCTGCTCGGGCTCACGGTGATCGGCACCGTGTCGAGCGAGCACAAGGCCGCGATCGCCCGCGCGCATGGCTGCGACCATACGATCGACTACAGCCGCGAGGACGTCGCGAAGCGCGTGCGCGAACTGACGGACGGCGCCGGCGTCGACGTCGTGTTCGACAGCGTCGGCAAGGACACCTTCGAGGGCTCGCTCGATTCGCTGAAGCGGCGCGGGCTGATGGTCTGCGTCGGCACCGCGTCGGGCCCGATCCCGCCGTTCGACCCGCAGCGCCTCGCGATGAAGGGCTCGCTGTACCTGACGCGCCCGGCGCTGGCCGACTACATCGCCGATCCGGCCGAGAAGAACGACCTGGCCGGCGAGTTGTTCGCGCACGTCGCGGCCGGCCGCATCCGGATCGAGATCAACCAGCGTTACGCGCTGCAGGACGCGGCGCAGGCGCACCGCGATCTCGAGTCGCGCAAGACGACCGGCTCGTCGGTATTCATCGTCTGAGGAGACGCGCATGCGAGTCGAACCCCTGACCTGTGCGATCGGCGCGGAGCTGCTGGACGTGAGCCTCGCCGACGCCGTGCACGACGACGGCCTGTTCGCCGAAATCCGCACGCAGCTGCTGCGCCATCGCGTGCTGTTCCTGCGCGACCAGGACATCACGCGCGCCGAGCACGTCGCGTTCGCGCGCCGCTTCGGCGAGCTCGAGGATCATCCGGTCGCCGGCAGCGATCCCGAGCGCCCGGGGCTCGTGCGGATCTACAAGTCGCCCGACCAGCCGAACGACCGCTACGAGAATGCGTGGCACAGCGATGCGAGCTGGCGCGTGGCGCCGCCGCTCGGCTGTGTGCTGCGCTGCATCGAGGGTCCGCCGGTTGGCGGCGACACGATGTGGGCGAACATGGTGCTCGCATACCAGAACCTGCCGGAACACGTGAAGCAGCAGATCGAAGACTTGCGCGCACGCCACAGCATCGAGGCGAGCTTCGGCGCGGCGATGCCGGTCGACAAGCGCCTCGCGCTGAAAGCGCAGTATCCGGACGCAGAGCATCCGGTCGTGCGCACGCATCCCGAAACCGGCGAGAAGGTGCTGTACGTGAACGCGTTCACGACGCACTTCACGAACTTCCATACGCCCGGGCGCGTGCGCTTCGGGCAGGACGCGAATCCGGGCGCCGGCCAGCTGCTGCAATACCTGATCAGCCAGGCTTACATCCCCGAATACCAGGTGCGCTGGCGCTGGAAGAAGAACAGCGTCGCGATCTGGGACAACCGCAGCACCCAGCATTACGCGGTGATGGACTACCCGCCGTGCGTGCGCAGGATGGAGCGCGCGGGCATCGTCGGCGACGTGCCGTTCTGAACGCGCCCGCACCTTAACCGACTCGCAACCCTGTACACGCCGCGCCGGGCCAGCCGCCCGGCGCGGCGGGATACGCACGCCCGTACGCTTGCACTAAAACGATTCCCACTGGAGGACGACATGCAATTTCTCGACGATTCGCTGCACCCGGAAAACCAGGACAAGGTAGTCATCACAGTCGCGCCGTACGGCCCCGAATGGATGCCCGCCGACTTTCCGGAAGACATTCCGGTGACGATGGACGAGCACGTGCAGAAGGCCGTCGACTGCTACAACGCGGGCGCGACGGTGCTGCACCTGCACGTGCGCGAGCTCGACGGCAAGGGCAGCAAGCGGCTGTCGAAATTCAACGAGCTGCTCGGCCGGCTGCGCGAGGCGGTGCCCGACATGATCCTGCAGGTCGGCGGCTCGATCTCGTTCGCGCCGGAAGGCGACGGCGCCGAGGCGAAATGGCTGTCCGACGACACGCGCCACATGCTCGCCGAGCTGACGCCGAAGCCCGACCAGGTGACGGTCGCGATCAACACCGTGCAGATGAACATCACCGAGCTGATGAACCGCAAGGACATCGCCGGCACGTCGCTGAACGAAGCCGCGCTGTGGGACGCGTACCGCGAGATGACCGTGCCGGCCGGCCCCGGCTGGGTCGACGAGCACCTGCGCCGGCTGCAGGCGGCCGGCATCCAGCCGCATTTCCAGCTCACCGGCATGCATGCGCTCGAAACGCTCGAGCGGATCATCCGCCGCGGCGTCTATCGCGGGCCGCTGAACGTCACGTGGGTCGGCATCGGCGGCGGCTTCGACGGCCCGAATCCGTACAACTTCATGGAATTCGTGCGGCGCTGCCCGGACGGCGCGTGCATCACGCTCGAATCGCTGATGAAGAACGTGCTGCCGATCAACACGGTCGCGATGGCGCTGGGCCTGCATCCGCGCTGCGGGATCGAGGACACGATCATCGACCAGAAGGGCAACCGGATGACGTCGGTGCAGCAGGTCGAGCAGTGCGCGCGGATCGCGCGCGAACTCGGGCGCGAGATCGCCACCGGCAAGGAGGCGAAGGCGATCTACCGGATCGGCGTGCAGTACGACGGCGTCGACGAGACGCTCGCGCAGCTCGGGATGGCGCCGAACCGCCGGCCGGGCCAGCTGAGCGTGCCGCTGCGCGCGGCCTGACGCACCGGGCGACCGTGCAACCGGGCGGCCCGCGAGCGCCGCCCGCCGATCGATGTGGCGCGGCACCCACCCTCGCGCGGTGCGCGAGGCAAGCTCCGACGAACGGAGCGGGGCCGCGCAAGCCGCGCCGGCGCGTTGCCGCACCGGTGCCGGAGGAGACACGCATGCTGATTCATCACGTCGAGCCGTCGCTGCAGGACGTGGCGGCCACCGGGCGGCGCGCGCCGGCCTATGCCTGGCTCGTGTTCGGGCTGACCGTCGGCCTGCTGCTGTCGGACTACATGTCGCGGCAGGTGCTCAATGCCGTGTTTCCGCTCCTCAAGCACGCGTGGGGACTGTCGGACACGCAGCTCGGTTCGCTGTCCGGCGTCGTCGCGCTGCTGGTCGGCCTGCTGACGTTCCCGCTGTCGGTGCTCGCCGACCGCTTCGGCCGCGTGCGCAGCATCGTGCTGATGGCCGCGCTGTGGAGCGTCGCGACACTCGGCTGCGCGCTGTCGACCAACTACGCCCAAATGCTGGTTGCGCGCGGCCTCGTCGGGCTCGGCGAAGCCGCGTACGGCAGCGTCGGCGTCGCACTGATCCTCAGCATCTTTCCGGCGCGCCTGCGCGCGACGCTGACCGGCGCGTTCATGGCCGGCGGCGCGTTCGGCTCCGTGTTCGGGATGGCGCTCGGCGGCCTCGTCGGCGCGCATCTCGGCTGGCGCTGGTCGTTCGGCGTGATGGCCGCGCTCGGCATCGTGCTGCTCGTCGCGTACCGCGGCGTGGTCACCGAACGGCGGCTCGCGGCCTGCCGCGTCGAACCGTGCCGGCCCCATGCCGATGCGCCGCGCGACCTGCGCGGCAGCGCGCGCGCGCTGATGTCGGGGCTGTTCGCATCGCGTTCGGTGATCTGCGCGTATGTCGGCAGCGGGCTGCACCTGTTCGTGCCCGGCGCGCTGTTCGCGTGGCTGCCGAGCTACCTGAACCGTTATTACGCGATGGCGCCGGACCGCGCCGCGGTGCTTGCGGCCGGCTTCGTGCTGCTGTCGGGCGTCGGGATGGTCGGCTGCGGGATCGTCACCGACCGTGTCGGCAAAACCGACGGCAAGCGCAAGTGGCTGACCGCGATCGCGTATTGCGTGCTGACGGGCGTGTGCCTCGCCGCCGCGTTCCGGCTGCCGCCCGGGCCGCTGCAACTCGCGCTGATCTGCGCGGGCATGCTGGTCGGTGCGGGCGCGTCCGGCGCATCGGGCGCGATGGTCGCGAACCTGACGCCCGCCGCGATCCATGCATCGGCGTTCGCGACGCTCACGCTCGCCAACAACCTGCTCGGCATGGCGCCGGGCCCCCTGCTGACGGGGTGGGTCGCCGATCGCGCCGGCCTCGTCGGCGCACTGCAATGGATTCCCGTCGTGCCGCTCGCGGCCGCCGTGCTGTTCGCGATCGGACGCGCGAGCTACGCGGCCGATCTCGCGCGCGTCGAACGCGAACGGCGCGCGTCCCACCTTTCCTGAACCGAACCCTCCCGGAGGCTGCATGACCCTGGCGACCGCGCCCACCATCCTGATCGTGCCCGGCTTGCGCGATCACGTCGAAGACCATTGGCAGACGCATCTGCAACGACGCCTGCCGAACGCACGGTCCGTCGCACCGCTCGAAGCCGACAAGCTGAGCCGCGCCGCGCGCGTCGCGGCACTCGATGCGGCGCTCGCCGCGATCGACGGCCCCGTGATTCTGGTCGCGCACAGCGCGGGCGTGATGATCACGGTGCACTGGGCACGGCAGGCCACGCGCAAGATCCACGGCGCGCTGCTCGCGGCGCCGGCCGATCTCGACACGCCAATGCCCGCCGGTTATCCGGCGCCCGACGCGATCGCCGCGAACGGCTGGACTCCGGTACCGACCGGGCGGCTGCCGTTTCCGAGCGTCGTGGCCGCGAGCCGCAACGATCCGCTCGCGCGCTTCGAACGCGTCGAAGTGCTCGCGGCCGGGTGGGGCAGCAAGCTCGTCGATCTCGGCGAAGTCGGGCATCTGAATCCGGCGTCCGGGTTTGGCGAGTGGCGGGATGCGGAGCGGCTGATCGGGGAAGTCGCGGCACTCGGCAAAAGCCGTTACAGCTTGTCGGGCTGACGTCGCCGCCATCGTCCGGGCGCTTCGGCGCCACTTCGGGTGCTATGATTGTCGCCAACGCGGCCGCTCGGTTCGAGCGCAGGCAAGCGGCTGATTATTCATGCTTTTATGATGGAAAACTGTCATGGCCCCCAAAAGAAAGACGCTGTATGGGGTTGAACTGAAACCCCGCACGATCATCCGGCCCACGACGGAAGTCAAGGCTTCAACGGAAACCGAGAAAGGTGACGTGCTCCGCGCTGCCCGAAAAGTCATTTCCGAACACCGAGACGTGCTGATCGCGTTGAAGGATCGTTGATTTGCTGGACCTTGATTACGTCATCACGATTCATGACGAGATAATCCGGGACCTTGGCGGCTTGGGCGGATTTGCTCATGCCGGCCGGGGCGGTGTCGAGGCCGCCCTGCATCGCGTCGACAATCACGCCCATTACGCCGGCCTCGATGACGTGTTCGGGATTGCCGCAACCTATGCGGTTGCCATCGCGCGCGGGCATGTCTTCAACGATGCCAACAAGCGCACCGGTCTCACCTGTGCATTGACCTATATGGAACGGCAGGGGATCACGATTCCTCGCCTCGCCGATCTCGAGGACCTCATGGTCGATGTGGCGGACGGCAATGTCAGCAGCGAAGAACTGGCCGATTACTTCAGCGCAGTCTGGGAATTGTCTCTGTCCCGCTGACGACGTCGCGTCGTCGGCTTTTCAGTCGTTCTTGATCACTCGACACCACGCACTGACTCGATTGCTGCCCAGGCGTCCGATCGCGCGGAGCTTCAATCAGCGCTAATTTGATATACGACGTCCTAACACGTCGAACCTCTGTTGCCCCGGCGCGCCGCGAAATCATCAAATCGTCGACTACCGGAAGGCTTCTGTTAGGGAAATTCCCGCCCCGCGCCAGTCGGTTTTTTGTTGACCGACATCGTATAACGCCGTCATGATTTCCTGAAAAGAAAGGTCCCATCCACCGACCGAAGTGAGGAGACATGAACGCCACCCCGATCGCTCGCCGTGTCCGCCGGATCGCACTCGCGCTGGGTTTCACGCTGTCGGCCGCGGCAGCCGTTGCCGCACCCGTATCGCTGAACGTCGTCGACGTCGCGGGCAACCTGCAGCTCACGCAGAAGGCCATCGAGGCGTTCAAGGAGAAGAACCCGAATCTCGTCGCGAACGTCACGTTCACGAACGCGCCCGCGCCGCAGCTGCCGGGCAAGATCAAGGCGATGCAGGCGGCGGGGCGCGCCGACATCGATCTCGTGCTGACCGGCACCGACGCGCTGGCCGCCGGCATCGAGCAGAACCTGTGGCTGAAGCTGCTTCCCGACAACGCGGGCGCGTTTCCCGGCGTGCTCGACCGGTACGCGCCCGGCCCGCGCAAGATGCAGGATGTCGCGCAAGGCTTCGGCCTCGAAGTGACCTACATGCCGGCCGGCCCGCTGCTCGAATACAACCCGGCGAAGGTCGCCGACCCGCCGAAGACGCCCGAACAGCTGCTCGCGTGGTGCAAGGCGCATCCGAACAAGCTGATCTACGCACGCCCGGCGAACTCGGGCCCCGGCCGCACGTTCCTGATGGGGCTGCCGTACGTGCTGGGCGACAAGAACCCGCAGGATCCGATCAACGGCTGGGACAAGACCTGGGCGTTCCTGAAGCAGCTCAACGACTGCGTGCCGTACTACCCGGGCGGCACGTCGGCCGTGATGAAGGAGCTCGGCGAAGGCACGCGCGACATGACCGTGACCGTCACCGGCTGGGACCTCAACCCGCGCGCGCTCGGCATCGTGCCGGCCGACTTCCGGATCCAGGCGTTCGACAACATGACGTGGGTCAACGACGCGCACTACATGGTGATTCCGAAGGGCGTGGCGAAGGACAAGCTCGACGTGCTGTTCAAGCTGATGAACTTCCTGCTCGAACCGGCGCAGCAGGCGATGACCTACGACGACGGCTACTTCTATCCGGGCCCGGCGGTGAAGGGCGTGACGCTCGAGATGGCGCCCGCGCACAGCCAGGAAGTGATCAGGAAGTTCGGCCGCCCCGAGTACGCGAAGCTGCTCGCGGAGCGTCCGCACGTGCAGCCGCTCAACGCGCAGGCGATGGTCGCCGCGTTCCAGAAGTGGGACCGCGAGATCGGGTCGCAGAAGTCGAAATGACGGATGAACCCGCGGGTGCCGCGGCGCCCGCGCCGACGGAGTTCGCGTAATGAAGCACAGTTTCGAACGGTTGCGGCTCGACGGCGTGTGCCGCAGCTTCACCAACGCGGAGGGCGCGCAGGTCGCCGCACTGAACGGGCTCGATCTCGACATCCGGCGCGGCGAGTTCGTCGCGCTGCTCGGCCCGTCGGGCTGCGGCAAGTCGACCGCGCTGAACTGCATCGCCGGGCTGCAGCCGCTCACGAGCGGCGGCATCTGGCTCGACGACACGCGCATCGACGTGCTGCCGCCCGAGCGCCGCGGCTTCGGCATGGTGTTCCAGAACTACGCGCTGTTTCCGCACATGTCGGTGCTCGAGAACGTCGGCTTCGGGCTGAAGATGCGCGGCGTGCCGAAGCAGGAAACGCGGCGGCGCGCGCAGCAGGCGCTCGAACTCGTGCAGCTCGTGGGCCACGAGGGCAAGCTGCCCGGGCAGCTGTCGGGCGGGCAGCAGCAGCGCGTCGCGATCGCGCGCGCGATCGTCATCGAGCCGCCGCTGGTGCTGATGGACGAGCCGCTGTCGAACCTCGACACGAAGCTGCGCATCGAGATGCGCGCCGAGATCCGCCGCATCCACACGCAACTCGAACGCGCGACGATCTACGTGACGCACGACCAGGACGAGGCGCTGTCGATGGCCGACCGGATCGTCGTGATGAAGGAGGGCGTCGTGCAGCAGGTCGCGTCGCCGAAGGACGTGTACACGCGCCCGCACAACCTGCACGTCGCGCGCTTCATGGGCTATCGCAACGTGCTGCCATTCACGCTCGAAGGCATGGCCGGCGATTACGTGAACGTCGCCGCCGCGGGTGTGCGCATCACCGGCGTGCCGATGGCGGGCTTCGACGGCAAGGACGTCGTGGTCGCGCTGCGCCCCGACGACGTCGAGCGCGCGGACGAAGGCGCCGACAACGCCTTCGACGCGACAGTCGAAACGGTCGAATACGGCGGCCGCGACTCGCTCATTCGCGCGATCACGCCGTTCGGCCCGATCTGGGCGCGCATCGCCGGCGAATTCGCGCAGGGCGAACGGCTGCGGCTGCGCGTGAGCCCGGCGCGCACGCTCGTCTATGCGGGAG
Source organism: Burkholderia sp. BCC1988 (assembly GCF_905339895.1). Lineage (NCBI taxonomy): Bacteria > Pseudomonadati > Pseudomonadota > Betaproteobacteria > Burkholderiales > Burkholderiaceae > Burkholderia > Burkholderia sp. BCC1988. The sequence goes on along the minus strand of NZ_CAJPHA010000009.1, from coordinate 95,790 downwards.
ACGCGCGATGAACGGCCGCGACGCCGCATGCGCGGCAGCGCGCCCCCGGGAGGCCAGCATGAAAACCATCCCCGATCGCCGCCGGACGCACATTCCTGCGCAACGGAATGCTTCTGTCGGGCACTGTCGAAACAGCACTTGCAAAGGCAGGGCCGCATGAGCACGCTCGCGACCGGCGGCGCGGTGCGCGACGCGAAGGCGTGGCTCGTCACGCCCGCACTCGCGTTCATCATCGCGCTGTTCATCTATCCGTTCGCGTACGGCCTCGTGCTGTCGTTCCAGCCGACGAACGGCGGCGGCGTGCTCGCGAACTACGTGCAGTTCTTCACCGACACCGCGATGTGGCCGACCGTGCTCGTCACGCTGAAGCTCGCGGTGCCGGCGACGCTGATCAACGTCGGCATCGCGGTGCCCGTGGCGTTCGCGCTGCGTCGCAACTCGCCGTACCAGAAGTTCGTCACGACGCTGCTCGTGATTCCCGTCACGCTCGGCACGGTGCTCGTCGCCGACGGGATGCTCACGTACTTCGGCCCGAACGGCTGGTTCCCGCAGGCGCTGCAAGGGCTGCACCTGTACACCGACGAGGTGCGCCTCACGCACAACTACTGGGGCGTGCTGCTGTCGCTGATCGTGTCGGGCTTTCCGTTCGCGTTCCTGCTGATGCTGTCGTACATCAGCGGCATCGACCCGACGCTCGCGCGCGCCGCGGCCACGCTCGGCGCGAACCCGTGGCAGCAGTTCCGGCGGATCTACCTGCCGCTGCTCGTGCCGGGGCTCACGATGGCCGCGTGCCTGTCGTTCGTGCAGGCGTTCTCGGTGTTCCCGTCGGCCGTGCTGCTCGGCGCGCCGGCCGGGCCGACGCGGGTGATCTCGATCGCGGCCGCCGAAGCCGCGTTCGAGAGCTACGACTATTCGCTCGCGTCGGCGATCGCGATCGTGATGGGCTTCGTGCAGCTGCTGGTGGTCGCGTCGATGCTCGGCGCGCGCCGCTTCTTCTATACCGGTCCGGTCACGGGAGGCAAGGGCTGATGGCGACCGACAATCATGCCGCGCCGGCGTGGCCGCCGAAGCACAGCCCACCCGGCACGCAGCCGGTCAACGCGATGAAGCCGCGCAAACTGCGCGGCAGCCTCGCCGGCCGTGCGTGGAAGGCGCTCGTGTGGGGGCTGATGGCGTTCTTCCTGCTGAACGTGATGCTGCTGATCGCGACCGTCGCGGTGAACTCGGTCGCGACGCGCTGGTTCGGCACGCCGCTGCCGCAGGGCTTCACGCTGCACTGGTATGCCAAGGCGTGGGAAGACTTCCAGCTCGCGAGCGTGCTGTGGGTGACGGTCGAAGTGGTCGGCGCGGTGGTGCTGCTGTCGGTCGCGCTCGGCGTGCCGGCCGCCTATGCGCTCGCGCGCGTGCAATTCCGCGGCAAGCGTTTCGCGCTGCTGGTGTTCCTGCTGCCGCTGATGGTGCCGCCCGTCACGTACGGGATCCCGATGGCGACCGTGATGTACAAGGTCGGGCTCGCGGGCACGCTGCCGGGCGTGATCCTCGCGAACCTGGTGCCGGCGCTGCCGTTCGTGATCCTCGTGATGACGCCGTTCATCGAGCAGATCGATCCGAACCTCGAAGCCGCCGCGCGCATCTTCGGCGCGAACACGTGGCGCTATTTCCGCTACGTGCTGCTGCCGCTGCTGGTGCCCGGCATGCTCGCGGCAGGGCTGCTCGTGTTGGTGCGCACGATCGGGATGTTCGAGCTGACTTTCTTCACCGCGGGCCCGAGCACGCAGACGCTCGTCGTCGCGCTGTATTACGCAGTGTTCTCGACCGGCGTGCGCGCGCCGCAGTCGATCGACGCGATGGCGATGATCTACATGGCCATCACGCTCGTGTGGGTCGTGATCGCGCTGCAGTTCGTGAGCCCGACGCAGCTCGTGAGTCGCGTGAAGCAGGAGCGGCAGTAGGCGTCCACGTGTGGCGGCGTGCGTTAACGCGGCTCAACGCGAAGGACAGCGGCGGCGCAGCGATGCAGGCGGTCCGCCGATGCTTGCGCGCGCCATCCGTGCAATTGGTTACAAATGGATACCGCGAACCGTGCACGGACGTTGCAGACTACGCAGCGTACCGGCCCGGCGATACGTTCGCTCGCATCGCCGCATGCCGCCCGACGTTCACCCGATTCGCGGAGTTCCATGAAGTTTCCCACGCTGCTCACGCTCGGCTGTGCGGCCACGCTGCTTGCCGCCTGCAACCTGCTCCATGACGGCCCCGGATCGAGCGACGTCGATGCCGCGGTGCGCCGCGCGCTCGAAGCGGAAAACCACGGCGGCCTGAATGCGCTGTTCGGCCAGCCGCTGCCCGTGTCGGCCGACGTGATCTCCGCGAAACCCGACGGCGACTGCAGGAAGGTCGGCGAACGGACCTACACGTGCGACGTCGTGGTCACGTGGCGCAACCACGACTACGCGCCGTCGCGCGCGAACCTGACCTTCGTCGAGGCCGCCGACGGTTCGTGGCAGACCTCGGGCGTCGACGCGGCCATCGCGACCGGCGCCGCCAAATCGCTGATCGACAGAATCGGCAAGGCGTGGCCCGGCAACGCGGCGAGCGGCGCATCGGCACCGCAGTGACGCGGCCGGCGACGGGCTTCGCTGCGCTTTCTTCAGAGGACGCTCCCGGCGAGCGGAGCCGTACCGTTTTCCACAGGACCGCTGGCGGACTGCGCGAACGGTCCGGCGGGCGCCGCGACCGTGGCGGCGCCCCATCTTGTTCGACCCGCGCTCGAGCCCGATTAGCGGCGAAAAAAGGGCACAACCGCAACCGGGTACCGGTCGAACCCATCCTCGGTATGCGGATCGGAATATAGGGAAAACCCTTAATTCGAGCTATAATCACGGCCTAGAAGAAAGGTCGAACCATGCCCGAACGTCTCCAATCCCTTGAAAAATTTGTGTTTTCCCTGGTCGTGATGTCCGCGGTCTTCTGCTCCGCATTCCTCGCGTACGAGCGTCACCCCGAGATCAAGATCGCGCTGCACGAAGGCGAAGCGCTGATGCGCGAAAGCGCCAAGTATTCGGTCATCTGCTCGCCGTCCAAGGTCGATCCTTGCGTCGAGATGTCCGCTTACTGATCGATCTTCGCGTCGAGGCTCGCGCGCCGGTCGGCGCGCGGCAGCGAACGGCGTCCTGGGCACCGTTTCATCAGTTTTGGACTCGTCCTGCAGATTTGGCGGCCTGAATTCCTTGAAGTAGCGCCCATCAGGAATTCGGAAACCGGCCGCAAGGCAGGGCGGATGCACGAACCCGTAACGTGCCGAGTCGCTGGCGTAAGCAGCCCCCATTCCGTCGGCCCCGCTTCGAGCAATCGAGCGGGGCCGCTCCATTTGCGCGGGCCATCTGCGCGCCCCATTTACACGGCCCTGACTGCACGGCCCGAATTCGCGCGGCCCGCAGGTTCGGTCCGCAGCGACCGGCGTCACACCACCTGCGTCGGTTCGCCGCGCGCAAACGCGGCAACGTTGTCGACGAGCTGATCGGCCAGTGCCCGCATCGCCTCGTCGCTCGCCCACGCGACATGAGGCGTCAGGATGAACGCCGGATGCGACAGGATCGCGTGGAACGGATGCGCGGCCGGCAGCGGCTCCTGCGTGACCACGTCGAAGCCGGCGCCGGAAATCTGCCCGGCCTGCAGCGCGTCGACGAGTGCACCTTCATCCACGAGCCCGCCGCGCGCGGTGTTGATCAGCAGCGGCCGGCGCGCCGTCCGCGCGAACGCGGCCGCGTCGATCAGGCCGCGGGTCGCCGGCGTGAGCGGGCAGTGCAGCGTGATCACGTCGCTGTCGCGCAGCAGCGTGTCGAGCGGCACGTGCCCGGCGCCCCGCGCAGCGCCGTGCGCGGCGAACAGCACGCGCATGCCGAGCGCGCGGGCGATGCCGGCCACCGCGCGGCCGAGCACGCCGTCGCCGACGATCCCGAGCGTCGCGCCGGCCAGGTCGCGGATCGGATGATCGAAGAAGCAGAACTGTCCGCTGTCGAGCCAGCGCCCCGCGCGCACCGCGTCGCGATACGCGACGAGGCTGCGCCGCAGCGCGAAGATCAGCGCGAACGTGTGCTCGGGCACCGTGTGCACCGCATACCCGCGAATGTTGCTGACGACGATGCCGCGCGCGGCGCACGCATCGAGATCGACGATGTCGGTACCGGTCGCGGCGATCGCAATCATTTTCAGGTGCGGCGCACGGTCGAGCGCCGTCGCGTCGAGCCGGACCTTGTTGGTCACGACGATGTCCGCGTCGCCGATACGCGCGGCCACTTCGTCCGCGGCCGTCCGTTCGAAGGTCCGCAGCGCGTGCGGAAACGGAAACGGCTTCAGCACGGTCTTCGGCGACAGCGTCGCGCGGTCGAGAAACACGATCTGCGCAGGAGAGGAACTGGAAAACATGGCGGGCCTCGCTGACGGGCGCCCGGCGGGCGCGCAACGGCAACGATTCTGCCAACGGCGCATGCGATCGGGCTTGCGCATTGCGCGAGCGCACTTTCCCGCGCGGAAAACGTCGGTGCCATCCGTGCACGGCCGGCCCGACGACTTCCCGGTTCACTGTTCCGTCGCACGAGCCGCTGTGGCAGCGCCCCGTCGTGCTGCAGGCGATGGCGCACGCGGGCGCCGCTGGGACGATGCGTGTGCGGCGCTCGACGAAGCCGCCGTGCTGGCCCGCGAAATGAGCCACGCGCCCCTTTCCGTTCAGGAAAGGCTGGTTGAGCATCGATCGATTTTCGCCGGATGCGAACGCCGTCATGATCGCCGTCATCGACAACACGATTTTCAGGAGACAGTCATGACGCGCCCCCTGGACGGTATCCGCGTGCTGGAACTCGGCCAACTGATCGCCGGGCCGTTCGCGGGCCGGATGCTCGCCGAATTCGGCGCGGACGTGATCAAGGTGGAGCCGCCCGGCGTCGGCGACCCGCTGCGCAAATGGCGGCTGCTGCACGACGGCACGTCGGTCTGGTGGGCCGCGCAGTCGCGCAACAAGCGCTCGCTCGCGCTCGACCTGCGCACGCCCGAAGGGCAGGACGTCGTGCGCCGCCTCGTCGCCGGGACCGACGTGCTGATCGAGAACTTCCGGCCCGGCACGCTGGAAGGCTGGGGGCTCGACTGGGAGACGCTGTCCGCGATCAACCCGCGGCTCGTGATGCTGCGCGTATCGGGCTTCGGCCAGACCGGCCCGTATCGCGACCGGCCCGGCTTCGGCGTGATCGCCGAAGCGATGGGCGGCCTGCGCCACCTGACCGGCGAGCCCGGCCGCACGCCGGTGCGCGTCGGCGTGTCGCTCGGCGATTCGCTGTCGGCGCTGCACGGCGTGATCGGCATCCTGCTCGCGCTGCGCCATCGCGAACAGCAGGGCGGCAAGGGCCAGGTCGTCGACGTTGCGCTGTACGAATCCGTCTTCAACATGATGGAAAGCCTGCTGCCCGAATACTCGGCGTTCGGCGCGGTGCGCGAGCCGGCCGGCAGCAGCCTGCCCGGCATCGCGCCGACCAACGCGTACCGCTGCCGCGACGGCAGGTACGCGTTGATCGCCGGCAACGGCGACAGCATCTTCCGGCGCCTGATGGCGCTGATCGGGCGCCCCGATCTCGGCGACGATCCCGCGCTCGCGCACAACGACGGGCGCGTCGCGCAGGTCGCGCGCATCGACGCGGCGATCGGCGAATGGAGCGCGCGGCTCGATCTCGACGACGTGCTCGCCGCGCTGCACGACGCACGCATCCCGTCCGGGCGCATCTACGACGTCGCTGACATCGCGGCCGATCCGCATTACCGCGCACGCGACATGATCGTCGACGCCGCGCTGCCCGACGGCACGCCCGTGCTCGTGCCGGGCATCGTGCCGAAACTCGGCGCGACGCCCGGATGCATCGAGCGTCCGGCGCCCGCGCTCGGCGCCGATACCGACGCGGTACTCGAATCGATCGGCATCGATGCCGCGACGCGCGACGACTGGCGCACGCGCGGCGTGATCTGAAGCGACCAACCTGCCACCGGGACGACGACATGAACCAGCCCCATCCCCAACGACTTTATATTCACGAAGTCGCGACACGCGACGGTTTCCAGAATGAAGCGGCGTTCGTCGACACCGACGACAAGATCGCGCTCGTCGACGCGTTGAGCGCGTGCGGCTACGCGAAGATCGAGGTCACGTCGTTCACGTCGCCGAAGGCGATCCCCGCGCTGCGCGACGCGGAAGCCGTGATGCACGGCATCGTGCGCGCGCCGGGCGTCGTCTATACGGTGCTCGTGCCGAACGTGCGCGGCGCTGAACGCGCGCTGTCGTGCGGCGTGGACGAGGTGAACCTCGTGATGTCGACGAGCGAGAGCCACAACCGCACGAACCTGCGGATGACACGCGAGCAGTCGTTCGCGCAACTGCGCGACGTGATCGACACGGTGCGCGGCACCGGCGTCGCGCTCAACGTGTCGCTGTCGACCGCGATGGGCTGCCCGATGGAAGGCGACGTGCGCGCGGAAACCGTGCTCGCGTGGATGCAGCGCTTCGCGGATCTCGGCGTGCACGGCTTCACGCTGTGCGACACGACCGGCATGGCGTATCCGTCCCAGGTGCGCGACCTGGCCGAACGCGCGCGCGAACGCTTCGGTGCGCTGCAGCTCACGCTGCACTTTCACAACACGCGCGGGATGGCGCTCGCGAACACGCTCGCCGCGCTCGACGCCGGCATCGACCGCTTCGACGCATCGCTCGGCGGCCTCGGCGGCTGTCCGTACGCGCCGGGCGCGACCGGCAACGCGTGCACCGAGGAGCTCGTGCACATGCTCGCGCTCGACGGCTACGATACGGGTGTCGACCTCGCGGGCGTGCTCGCCGCCGCCGCGCGGCTGCCCGCGCTGATCGGGCATGACGTGCCGAGCCAGATCCTGAAGGCCGGGCGCCGCTCGGACCTGCATCCGTCGCCGCGCGCCGAAGCCGGCCACATGCCGGCGCAGCAGGCTTTCTCGTAACCGAACCGGAGCGAATCACATGGCACTGATTGACCACCTCGACCACCTCGTGCTGACTTGCGTCGATCCGGAGCGGACGAAGCATTTCTATACCGAAGTGCTGCAGATGCAGCTCGAAACCTTCGGCGCGGGCCGGCTCGCGTTCCGCTTCGGCAACCAGAAGATCAACCTGCACGTGCGCGGCGCGGAGTTCGAGCCGAAGGCGCACGTGCCGGTGCCCGGCGCGCTCGACCTGTGCTTCATCGCGTCGGTGCCGCTCGACGACGTGATCGCGCATCTGCACCGCGTCGAATGGCCGATCGTCGAAGGGCCCGTCGAGCGCACCGGTGCGACGCAGAAGATCCGGTCGGTGTACGTGCGCGACCCGGACCTGAACCTGATCGAGATCTCCGAGCTGATCTGAGTTACGTTGCGTTGAATTGCACGGCGCGCGCGGCGGTCATCCCGAGCTGTCGTGCGGCGTGGGCGCAGCATCGCGTCCGTTCTGCCGGTTCCGCATGCGCCGGCGCGATGCGCCCGCCACGCAGCAATCCTCCGCCGAAAGCGGACAGGCGCGTACCGCACCCGCCGATTCCGGATAGGCGCGCCGCGTTGTACTGCGGATAATGGCGTGCATCGGCGCCGGTCCGTCCGCCGCCTTCGCAGCGGGCGCGACGCGCGTCCCGCGGATCCGCAATCCGACCCACGCACATTCCGAATGACGATCCTCTATCGCGGCATGGACCGCGCGGCGCTCGACGCCGCTTACCTGAACACGAAGGCCATTCCCGACTTCCCCGCGGTACTCGCGTCCTGCCAGGCGCGCAGTGCCGCGCTTTACGCCGCGACGCCCGCGCAGCGCGACCTGCGTTACGGGTCGCGCCCCGCGCAGCGCTTCGACTGGCTGCGCTGCGGCCGGCCCGGCGCGCCGCTGTTCGTGTTCATTCACGGCGGCTACTGGCAGCACTGCGCGAAGGAAGATTTCGCGTACGCGGCCGCCGGGCCCCTCGCACGCGGGTTCGATGTCGTGCTCGCCGAATACACGCTCGCACCGGCTGCATCGATGACCGACATCGTCGGCGAGATCGGCGCGCTGCTCGACCATCTCGCGGCCGATCCCGATCGCATCGGCACCGGCGGCCGGCCGATCCACCTGAGCGGCCACTCGGCAGGCGGTCACCTGAGCGCCGTGTATCGCGCGCATCCGGCGGTCGTGTCGGCGCTTGCGATCAGCCCGCTCGTCGATCTCGAGCCGATCTCGCTGTGCGTGCTCGGCGAGAAGCTTCGACTCACCGCGCAGGAAATCGCCGCCTACAGCCCGCTGCGTCATGTCGGCCCCGGTGCGCCGACCGTCGTCGCGGTCGGCGCGGCCGAGTTGCCGGAGCTCGTGCGCCATGCACATGAATACGCGCACGCATGCGAGGCGGCCGGCGAACCGGTTGCGCGCGCGTGGCTGCCGGGCATGCAGCACTTCACGGTACTCGACGATCTCGCGCGACCGGACAGCGCGATGCTCGCCGCACTGCAGGCGATCGCGCCGCGCTGAGCGCGCCGTCCTGCGTCGTTTCGCGCGATTTCGCCGCGTGCATGGCCGGGCGTATGATCGGCATCAAGCCGGTCGGGCGCCGTTCGCACGCGCCGCATGGCACACCCCAGGATCTTCGTCATGGTGAACCCGCTTCATTTCGATCTGCAGTCGCTGCGCGTGTTCGCGCTCGTCGCCGAGCACGGCAGCCTGACCAAGGCGGCCGAACACGGTCAGCTCACGTTGTCCGCGGTCAGCAAGCGGATCGCCGAACTCGAGAGCGTGACCGGCAGCGCGCTGTTCGTCCGGCATGCGCGCGGCGTCGAGCTGACGCCCGCGGGCCGCGCACTGCTCGAACATGCGGCGAAAGTGATCGAGCAGGTGAACCGGATGGCGCACGAGATGAGCGATTACGTCGCCGGCGTGCGCGGCCACATTCACGTGTGGACCAATACGTCGGCGATCGTCCAGTTCCTGCCGGCCGATCTCGCCGCGTTCCTGACCGACAACCCGGGCATCAAGGTCAGTCTCGAGGAAAGGCTGAGTCACGAGATCGTCGATGCGCTCGGGTCCGGCAAGGCCGATCTCGGCGTGTTCGCGGACAACGTGCCGGCGCCCGGCATCGAACGCCGGCTGTACCGGCGCGACGAGCTCGTGCTGCTCGTGCCGCGCGGGCATCGCTTCGCCGCGCGCGACAGCATCCGCTTCGCGGAGACGCTCGATGAAGACTACGTCGGCCTGAGCGACGGCAGTTCGCTGCTCGCGCGGATGACCGACGCCGCGTTCGCGGCCGAGCGCTCGCTGAAGCTGCGCATCCAGGTATCGAATTTCGACGGCGTGAGCCGAATGATCGAGGCCGGGCTCGGGATCGGCGTGCTGCCGCGCGATGCGGTGACGGGCGAGCGCGCGGCGCGGCTCGGCGTCGTGACGCTCGACGACGCGTGGGCGACGCGCACGCTGTGGGTCGGCGTGAAGGCCGGCACCGTGCTGACCACGGACATCGCGAAGCTGTTCGATTTCATGTCGGCGCGCTGAACGCGCTGAATGCGAGGAATGCGCGACCTGCGTTCAACGCGCGCCAGGCGCGACGCACGGGGCACCCATGCGCATGCCTCGTGCCGCATACCGCGTCATACCGGGTTGATGTCGTCCTGGCTGCGCCGCGTGGTCAGCGGCCCGAGCACGCGCAGCGTGACCGCGACGATGCCGAGCGCGACCGAGATCACGCCGAACATCGCTCCCGCGCCGTGTTGGGCCAGCACCGGCAGCAGCACGAACGGCAGCGCGCCGCTGACGATGCGCGACAGCGAGTAGGTGCTGCCGATCGCGGTCGAACGCACGCGCGCCGGGAAGATCTCCGCCTGATACACGTGATACGCGTTGCTGAACACGTTCGACGCGCAGGTCGTCAGGAACCCGAAACAGACGATCAGCGCCGTATTGCCCGAATACGCGAAGCACAGCCCGAACGCGGCGATCGAGAGGATCGACACGATCACGAGCGTGCGGCGCTCGATCCAGTTCAGCAGCGGAATCGACAGCAGCGAGCCGATCGGATAACCGATGAACGACAGTGCGATGAACAGCGTGCTGTCGGTGACGTCGAACCCGCGGCTCTTGACGACCGTGCTCGCGAGCGTGCCGAAGCCGTAATAGCCGAAGCCCTGGAACAGGTGGAATACCGCGAGCATCAGGTAGCGCGCGCCGTAGGGCCGGCGGCGCAGCAGCGCGATGCGCTCGCTGACGCGCAGCGGCCGCTGCGGTTCGGCCGATGCCGCGAACTGGTCGGGCACGCGCACGCCCGCGCTATCCGCGAAGCGCTTCGCCGCGGCATGCGCATCCGCGGCGCGGCCCTGCGCGAGCAGCCAGCGCGGGCTTTCCGGCAGCCGGTGCTGGACCAGCAGCACGTACACGGCGCCGAGGCTGCCGATCGCGAGGATGATGCGCCAGCCGGCCACGCCCGCGACGTGCAGCGGATTCAGCCACAGCGCGAGGAAGCCGACCAGCGGCACGGCGACGTACGAAGTCGTATAGGCCCAGGCGGCAAGCCGTCCGCGCTTGTCCTTCGGCAGGATTTCGGACAGGAAGCTGTCGGCGACCGGGTAGATCGCGCCGACGCCGATGCCCGTGAGAAAGCGGCATGCGACGAGCATGTCGGCGTTCACCGAGAACGCGCCGATCAGCGAGAACGCGCTGTACCAGACGAGCGTCATCAGGAACGCCTTGCGCCGGCCGATGCGGTCGGCGAGGCTGCCGAGACACAGCGCGCCAACGAACATTCCGATGAATGCCGACGCGAGCAGCAGCTTGAAATCGGCGCTTTGCCGGCTGAGCCCGTATTCGTGCTGCAGCGCGGAGCCGATCGTGCTGACGAGGAAGATCTCGTACATGTCGAAGAACAGCCCGATGCCGATCACCCAGACGACGAACCGGTGCAGCGCACCGACCGGCAAGTCGTCCATGAATTCGCCGAGCGTGATGCCGCGGGCGGGCAGGGCCGTCGCATCGGCGCCGGCCCGGGCCGCGGACGATGCGGCGGACGCGGGGCCGCCCGCGGTGCCGCCAAGGTCGAGGGATTGGCTGTTCATCGTGTCTCCTGATTGTCGATTTGCCGTGGCGCGATGCCCGGCCGTTCGCGGCTATTCGCGGCCGGCATCACGGGCCCGGTCGCGCGACGCGGCGCACGTGCCCGCAAGGCCGGCGAAAGGCCGGATGCGCGGGATCGCGCCGATCGTCCGAAACATGGTCGGCGAATTTGCGCGACGCGATAATTGCGGATGCTTCAAGCATCCTTTCCCGCGCAGAAAGGCCGGGAAACGCCCGCTGGGCGGGCGTCGGACGGAAGGCGAGCCGAGGCGGGAAGGTCAGGGCAGGGAAAACGATAGGCCGCGCTGCGCGGATTCGGCGGCCGGTGATGGTGATGGCGTACCGCACGGTTCGGTATCCTCGGTCAATCCGCCGGCGCCGCGCGAGGGAAAGGCGGAGCGACGCCGCGGGACCTTGCATTCGTCAGCGTTCATCGATCGCTGCGACGCACCGAATGTGCAGCGCCGCCGCTCGTCCGCCCATCCGGTTCATGGCGACGCGCACGGATCGGACCGTTCGTCCGTCGCCGCCGCACCGGCATCGGTGCCGGTCCCGACGTCGGCCCGTTCATGCCGCACCGTCTCCGACGCAACCGCCTGCAGCTTCACCGCCAGGTCCGGCGCGATGCCGAGCTGGACGGCTGCTTGCTCCCGCGCGCCCAGGGTGCGCACGTCGACGCCGGCGATCTGCTGGAACAGCACGAGCGCGCTGAGGTAAGCGCCCGTCACGCCCGGATGCTGATAGTCGAGCCGCGAGATCGGCGGGTCGTTGTGCGCGCGCATGCCGTACCACAGCAGCGGGGCACCCGACGGCGCATACGGATCGGGATCGGCGATGCCCGCCATCCACGCGCGCTGCCATGCGCGGCCGACCGGCGCGACGGCCACGATCGACGGATCGGTGCGGCGGGCGCGTTCGAATGCATCGCGATACGCGGCGACGAGGTCGGCGAGACGCTCGACGTAGCGCGCGTGAAAGCCGGCGCTGCCCGGCTCGCCCGCCAGCGCTTTCGCGAGATCGGCGCCCGGCCAGGTTTCGTACAGATAGACGCGCGCTTGCGGTGCAGCAGCGCGAATGCCGCGCGCGATCTTCGCGACGCTCGCGCAGAAGGCGGCGGGATCGCTGGCACGGCTATGCGTGAGCACGAACGGCAGCGGCTTCGCGCTCAACTCCTGCAGCACGACCGCGTCCCAGACAGGCCGGTCGATCACGTCCGATGCAACGCGGTCGTGTTTGGCGAGACTCGTCGCCGACATCGCTTCGAGATGGACGTCATAGTCGAGCCCGGCTTCGACGGCAAACCGCGCGAAGATGCCCGGAATCCCGCCCCACGGGCCCGGCTCGCGTTCCGCGCGGGCGCCGGTCTGCCCGAAGTTCTCGTCGATCACCCGCGCCGCGGCCGCGCCTGCGGCCTGACGGCCGGCATGCATCGCGCCGTACGAACGCACGGGTGTGTAACGGCCGTGCGTGAGGCTGTCGCCGACGAACAGGATGCGTTGCGGCGTGCGGATTGCGGGTGCCGGCAACCCGGGCGGCGACACGGCCGACGAGCCGGCCATCGCCGGCCCGGCGACCAGCCACGCGACGACGCACGCCGACGCGCAACGCATGACGACGCAACGCAACGCGGGCACGGCAGGCAAGTCGGTCATCTCGAAGTTCCGCAAGGACGCGTGGCCGAAGTATTTCACGAAGCGGCACGACCGCGCTGCCCCCGCGTTGCGCAACGCGTACGGTAGACTGCTCGCTGGCTTTTCCCGCCCACGACACGACCCCACGCGCCCCCGCACACGACATGGACCGAATCGATGCGATGAAGGTGTTCGTCGCCACGCTCGACGAGGGCAGCCTCGCGGGCGCGAGCCGCCGCCTGGGCCGCTCGCCGGCGGCCGTCAGCCGCGCGCTCGCATTTCTCGAGGAACACACGGGCACCGCGCTGCTGTACCGGACCACCCGGACGATCCGCTTGAGCGAAGCCGGTGAACGTTACGCGGCAGCGTGCCGCCGCATCCTCGCGGATCTCGAGGAAGCCGACATGCTGATCGCCGACGAACGCTCGGCGCCGCGCGGCCTGCTGACGATCACCGCACCGGTCGCCGCGGGCGAAGACGTGCTGCGTGCGCTCATCGACGAATTCATCGACCGCCATCCGGCCGTGTCGATTCGCCTGCAACTGCTCGACCGTCCCGTCAGCCTGATCGACGAGGGCATCGACGTCGCGCTGCGCATCGCGCACCTGAGCGATTCGACGCTCGTCGCGATGCCGGTCGGTGCGGTGCGGCGTGTCGTCGTCGCGTCGCCGGACTACCTTGCGAACCATCCGCCGATTACCGCGCCGGCCGATCTCGCCCGGCACCGGATCATCTCGATGACGCACTTCGGGCTCGATTCGTGGAGCTTTCCGCCGTCCGCGCCGTCGGCGCTGCCGCAGGTGGTCCAGTTCGCGCCGCGCTTCATCGTCAACACGATCCGAGGCGCGCTCGCGTCGGCGCTCGCCGGCCACGGCGTCACGCGGCTGTTTTCGTATCACGTCGCGGAGCCGGTGCGGGACGGCGCGCTGCGCATCGTGCTGCGCGACAGCGAGCACGCGCCGCTGCCGATTCATCTGGTCACGCCTTACGGACGCCTGTCGGTGCCGAAGGTGCGGACGTTCGTCGATTTCGCCGCGCCGCGATTGCGCGAGCATTTCGCGCAGCTGGCGGCCATCACCGACGGAGATTGAATCGAGTTACGGAAGAATGGCTTCCGTGTTGCATGGATTCTCCCGATACCCGGTTCAATCTAGACTTCCATCAACCGGCGGATGCGCGTGCATCCGCCCAGCGAATGGGAGGTCTCCATGCAACAAGCGCTTCTCGACCGGCCGCACGCCCCCGCGTTCAACGTGTGGCGCGGCACGGTATCCGGCGCCAGTGCGAGCCTGATCGGCATCGGCCTGGCGCGCTTTGCGTACACGCCGCTCTTGCCGGCGATCATCGGTGCGCACTGGTTTCCCGCGTCCACCGCCGCGTATCTCGGGGCGGCCAATCTCGGCGGCTATCTGGCCGGTGCGCTGGTTGCCGGCACGCTCGCGCGCCGCGCCGGCTCGACCACCGTGCTGCGCGCGATGATGCTGCTCGCGACGCTCGCATTCGTCGCGTGCGCGGCGCCCGTGTCGTTCCTGTGGTTCTTCGTGTGGCGTTTCGCGTCCGGCCTGTCGGGCGGGGCGCTGATGGTGCTCGCGGCGCCGGCGATCCTCACGCACGTGCCGCCGTCGCGGCGCGGTTTCGCGAGCGGCGGCATCTTCACCGGGATCGGGCTCGGCATCGCGGCATCGGGCACGATCGTGCCGATCCTGCTGCGGCAGGGGCTCACCGTCACGTGGCTCGGGCTCGCGATCGTGTCGCTGCTGCTGACCGCCGTCGCGTGGCGCGGCTGGCCGGCCGACGACGCACAGCCCGCCGCCGCCGCGGCGCATGCCGCGCACGCGCGCAACCTGCCGGCCGGCAGCCTGCGCGCGCTGTACGTCGAATACGGGCTCAACGCGGTCGGGCTCGTCCCGCACATGATCTTCCTCGTCGACTACGTCGCGCGCGGACTCGGCAAGGGCGTCGACGCGGGCGCGCAGTACTGGGTGCTGTACGGCCTCGGCGCGATCGTCGGGCCGCTCGCGTGCGGGCATCTGGCCGACCGTGCGGGCTTCGGCCGCGCACTGCGGATCGCATTCGCGATCGAAGCCGTCGCGGTCGCGCTGCCGCTGCTCGGCCTGGGCCCGGCCGCGCTGATCGTGTCGAGCCTGCTCGTCGGCGCGTTCACGCCCGGCATCGTGCCGCTCGCGCTGGGCCGCGTGAACGAGCTGCTCGCGCATCATCCGTCGGTCGCGAAGCGCGCATGGCGCAGCGCGACGACCAGCTTCGCGATCATGCAGGCGGTCGCCGCCTACGGTCTGTCGTACCTGTTCGCATCGAGCGGCGGCCGTTACGAAGCGCTGTTCGGCGTCGGCACCGCCGCGCTGTTGCTGGCGCTCGCGGTCGACATGATCTCCTCGGCGAGAGCGCGATGAGCACGACCGCCCACCCACCGGCCGCCGCACACGGCGGCCGCTCGAGCGCCGGCTACGCCGAACGCAATGCGCGCTACTGGCGCCGCAATCTCGCCGTGTGCGTGTTCGGTTCGTTCACGACGCTCGTGAGTCTCAGCATGCTGCTGCCGTTCCTGCCGCTGTACGTGCGGCAGCTCGGCGTCGACGCGCAGTCGGCCGTGATCCAGTGGTCGGGCGTCGCGTTCGGCGCGACGTTCCTCGGCACGGCCGTCACCGCACCGCTGTGGGGCCGCCTCGCGGATCGCTTCGGCCGCAAGCCGATGCTCGTGCGCGCGGCGCTCGGGATGGCCGTCGTGATGTCGCTGATCGGCGTCGCGCACAACGTGGTGGAACTCGTGGCACTGCGGCTGATCGCCGGGCTCGTCGGCGGCTATGCGTCCGCGTCGACCGTGATGGTCGGCACCCAGGCGCCGCGCGAACGCGCGGGCTGGGCGCTCGGCATCCTGTCGACCGGCGCGCTCGCGGGCAATCTCGTCGGGCCGCTCGTCGGCGGCCTGCTGCCGGGCTGGTTCGGCATTCGCGGCACGTTTTTCGCGGGTGGCGCGATGATCGCCGTCGCCGCGCTGCTGACGATCGTCGTCGTGAAGGAGGACTTCGATCCGGCCACCGACGCGCACGCGCGGCACGCGCGCGCAACGTCGGCGAACCCGGCCCGGCGCACCGATCGCGTGGCGGTCGCCGCGCTGCTCGTGACGGCGATGATGGTGCTGCTCGCGAACATGTCGATCGAGCCGATCATCACGGTCTATATCGGCGGGCTCGGCGTGGACGGCAGTCATCTGGCGCGCATCGCCGGCGTCGTGATGGCCGGCTCCGCACTCGGCAGCATGCTGACCGCCGCGCGGCTCGGCGCGCTCGCCGACCGGATCGGCAGCTGGAACGTGATCGTCGGCTGCCTGCTGCTGACCGCGCTCGCGATGCTGCCGCAGGCGTTCGTCACGCACTGGTGGCAGCTCGCCGCGCTGCGCGTGCTGATGGGGATGACGCTCGCCGGGTTGCTGCCGTCGATCGGCAAGCTGGTCCGGCAGTCGGTCGACGAGCGCGCGACGGGCCAGATGCTCGGCTACCTGCAGTCCGCGCAGTTCGGCGGGCAGGTGATCGGCCCGGTGATCGGCGGCCAGATCGGCGTCACGCTCGGCCTGCATTCGGTGTTCTTCGTGACGGCCGCGCTGCTGGCGGCCTGCGCGGCGCTCGCATATCGGGTGCGCAGCCGGTAGAAGCGCTGCGCGCTGACCCGCGGGCGGCGCGCTGGCGTAGCATGGGCGCAGTTGCGGGACGGCCGGTTCGCACGCCGTGCGGAGGCGATGCCGCAACCACGCGTCGCGACGGCCGCGTCGTCGTTTGGTCAGCCGCCGTACCCGGCACCGCTTTCGCATTCGCATGACAGGGTCCACGCGACGCAGCGCGCATCCGCGACGTCGCCGGACCCACCCAAGCCGCTTCGGCCGGCAGCCGGCCCGAGCCTTCCGATCCCGGACGTTGCAGGAGGCAACGACATGAATCGACCGACCGACAACCGGACGCTGCTGCGCACGCTCGGCGTCCGCACTCCGATCATCCAGGCGCCGATGGCCGGCGTCAGCACGCCCGCGCTGGCGGCTGCCGTGTCGAACGCGGGCGGGCTCGGCTCGCTCGGCGTCGGCGCGACGAACGCCGACGGCGCGCGCAAGATGATCCGCGACACGCGCGCGCTCACCGACCGGCCGTTCAACATCAACCTGTTCTGCCACCAGCCGGCGCGGGCCGACGCCGCCGTCGAACGCGCGTGGCTCGAGTGGCTCGCGCCGGTGTTCCGCGAATACGGCGCGACGCCGCCGGCGGCGCTGTCGGAGATCTACACGAGCTTCGTCGCGGACGATGCGATGCTCGCGATGTTGCTCGAGGAAAAACCGGCGGTCGTGAGCTTTCATTTCGGGTTGCCGTCCGACGAGGCGATCGCGATGCTCAAGCGCGCCGGCATCACGCTGTTCGCGTCCGCGACGCATCCCGACGAAGCCCGCCAGATCGCCGCGGCCGGCATCGATGCGATCGTCGCGCAGGGCATCGAGGCGGGCGGGCATCGCGGCGTATTCGACTCGACGGCGCACGACGACCGGCTCGGCACGTTCGCGCTGACGCGACTGCTCGTGCGCGAATGCGCGCTGCCGGTGATCGCCGCCGGCGGCATCATGGACGGCGACGGCATCGCCGCGGCGCTCGCGCTCGGTGCGCAGGCCGCGCAACTCGGCACGGCGTTCGTCGCGTGTCCGGAAACGTCGATCGACGACGGTTATCGCCGCGCGATCCTCGGCGACGCGGCGCACCGCACGACCTTCACGACCGCGATCTCCGGCCGTGTCGCGCGCGGCATCGCGAACCGGCTGACCGCGCTCGGCGACGATCCGCACGCACCGGCGACGCCCGCCTATCCGATCGCGTACGACGCCGGCAAGGCGCTGCATGCGGCCGCGAAGGCGAAGGGCGAGTTCGGCTACGGCGCGCAGTGGGCAGGGCAGGCGGCGCCGCTCGTGCGGTCGCTGCCGGCGGCGGAACTGTTCGCGACGCTCGAGCGCGAGACGCGGGCGGCCATCGCGCGGCTGCAGCACGCGCTGGACTGAGTGCCGGATCACGCGGCGCGCGGCGGACGTGCCGGAAGGCGCTGAAATCCGCACCGTTCGCGACAAAATTGCAATGCTCTGTGTCTGCGCACCGCGCGGATACAGAGCGATACAACGCGTCCGCCCGGGTTCGTTATAAAGCAGACATCACCTCTCGAGGAGCACGACATGTCTGCTACATGGTTCAACGGATCCTGCCATTGCGGCGCCGTGAAATTCCAGGTCCGGACCGCGCTTGCGCCGGCCGTTCGCTGCAACTGCAGCCTTTGCCGCCGTCGCGGCGCGCTGATGAGCCCGATGTTTCCCGCCGCCGACCTGAAGATCGTCGCAGGCGAGGACGCGCTGACGACCTACCGTTTCAACACGCGCACGGCCCGTCACTTTTTCTGCAGCCGGTGCGGCGTCTACCCGTTTCATCAGACGCGCAAGGATCCCGCGTGCTGGCGCGTCAATCTCGGCTGCCTCGAAGGCGTCGATCCGTATGCGCTCGATGCGACCGTCGCCGACGGCGCGAGCCTGTCCGTCGTGGAGGATGCATGAAACGCTGGCTGACGATCCTGCTGTTCGCCGCGGGCGGCCTCGCGACCGAAATCGCGCATCCGGTGCAGTGTTCGCTGCTGTCGATCAGCCGGCAACGGCACGGCGAGCGCCGGGGCCGGAACGACGGCGATCGAGACTGAGCGTGAGCGGGCATCGCTCGCGTCGCGTGCCGTCGATCGGAAACGATAATCATGCTTCCGATAAGATCGCACGCGATATATAATGCATTCATCTGCGACACGCTCCCGTGTCGATGGAGGATGCTCATGAAACCGACCGAAACCCAATCGCCCGCCACGCCGAAGCTTTCCGAGTTCCTGTGCTTTGCGATCTACTCGACGAACCTCGCGTTCGGCAAGGCCTACAAGCCGATCCTCGAGGAGCTCGGCCTCACGTACACGCAATACATCACGATCATTGCGCTGTGGGAGGAGGGCGACCAGACGGTCGGGCAGCTCGGCGAAAAGCTGTTCCTCGAATCGAACACGCTGACGCCGATCCTGAAGAAGCTCGAGGCGATGGGCTATCTGGAACGGCACCGCGATCCGTCGGACGAGCGCCAGGTGGTCGTGAGCCTGACGAAAAGCGGTCGCCGCGTGCGCGAGAAGGGGCTCGACATGAATCTCGTCGAAGCCACCGGGCTCAAACCCGACGAATTCGCGAAGATGCAGAAGGCGATCGTCACGCTGCGCGGCAACCTGATCGATTCGATCGACGAGTAAAGCACGAATAGCCTGGCCGCCGGCTCGATGTCGAGCCGGCGATACGATTGCAGCCGGCTTCCTCCACGATTTCCATGCTTTTCCGGCCGTCCGGACCGACTTTTGCAATGCTGCGCTCGGTTGCTTACGGTTGACGCTCGGGCTGGCCCGTCCCGGTATCCTCACGCCCCAACACCAGCAATTGCATGTCGCGACGGATCGTGAAACCGAGCGCCAGATAGCGCTCGATTGCGACGCGATTCGACGACAACACATGCAGAAACGGCGTTTCCGCCCGCGCACGAATCCGCGCGATCAATGCGCGGATCAGTCCGGCCGCGAGGCCCTGGCCGCGAAAGGCGGGATCCACGCACACGGCGCTGATCTCCGTATGGCCGCCGGCAGTCAGTCGCTGACCGGCCATCGCCACGAGCCGTCCTTCTCTCCGTACACCGAGATAGCCGCCGAATTCGATCGTGCGCGGGCCGAACGGACCCGGCTCCGTCGCCGCGATCAGTTCGAGCATCGCCGGTACGTCGCCGTCGGTCAGCCGGACATGCTCCAGCGGCTGCGCATCGTCAGGCGTTCCCTGCCAGATCATCTGATGCAGCACCGCGCGCCGGACCACGGAACATCCGCCCGGCGTCGGGATCTCGTCAGGCGTGACCAGTGCCGCGGGCCCGTGCGCGTCGATCAATGCGCGCAACGCGTCGAAAGCGGCGGGGCTGCGCTCGGCGAGGCCGGCAAACGGCGCGAGTTCGGGAGGAAAGCGCCGCGCGCGCTCGTCGCCGAGCGCAAAACGCTGCTGCTCGCCGGCGAGCGCATGCCACACGGCGTTGTCGAGCGGATGCGCTCCGCTTCCTTCGTTCCCCGTCGTTGCTTGCCGCATTGCCTGCTCCCTGATTGAAGGTCGTTCGTCGCACAGCATAGACGCGATCGTCCATTCAGGTCTCAGACGAACAAAAAGCGCATGCGTTTATATCGCATGCGCTTTATTTGATGGATGACGTCGTCGATTTCGGCGCGGTGCTCAATGACCGAAGTAGATCGAGCGCTCGGCGACCCACATGGCAGGACGGCTGCCCGACTGCGTGCCGGCTGCCGCGTCGTTGCCGTAACCGGACGTCGCCGTATCGCCTGCGGCGGTGTCGTTCGCATGGATACGCGTCAGCGCGGCCTGCAGGTCGTCCGGATAGTGCGGATCGTTCGCGCGGCCCGGCACATAGCCGGCTTGCTGGAGCTGGGCGAGCTCGGCACGCACTTGCGCACGCGTCACGACGGCTTCATTGGCAAAGGCGGGTACGGCAACGGCGGCGGATACGGCAACGAGAAGGGCAGCGATCACTTGGGTTTTCATCATTTACCTCGACAGATTCAATGGAAAGAAACGGGGCGTTCAGGCGTGTGCGGCATGTCGGCGCGATTCGTCCGGAATCGCGGATCGCGCTCAACGACCGAAATAGATCGAACGCTCGGCCATCTGCACGACCGCGCGTCGGCCCGACTGCGTCGACGCGACGGCGTCGCCGCCGTAGCCCGCGTTCGACGGTGCGTTGGCCACCGCGTCGTCCGCATGGATCTGCGTCAGCGCGGCCTGCAGGTTGTCCGGGTAGGTCGCGTCGCTGGCGCGGTTCAGCGGGTAGCCGGTCCGTTCGAGCTGCACGAGTTCGGCGCGCAATTGCGCACGCGTCACGACGGCTTCACTGGCGAAGGCCGGCGCGGCAACGGCAGCGGACACGGCGACGAGCAGGGCGGCGATCAGTTGAGTCTTCATCATTTACCTCGACAAGAAAATGGCAGGAGATTCGGGAGGGCGGCGCCTGGCCGCCCGATTCAACGTTCAGACGATGCGGATTTCGACGTCGATGTTGCCGCGCGTCGCTTTCGAGTACGGGCAGGTCTGATGCGCGGTGTCGACGATGTGCTGCACGACGTCACGGTCGAGCCCCGGCGCGCTCACGTTCAGGCGGGCCTGCAGGAAGTACGCGTTGCCGCCCATGCCCAGGTCCACTTCCGCGTCGACCGCGAGATCGGCCGGCAGCGTCACCTTCGCCGCACGTGCCGCGAGCTGCATCGCGCCGATGAAGCAGGCCGACCAGCCGGCCGCGAACAGTTGTTCCGGATTCGTGCCGGTTCCGGCGGTGCCCGGCGACGACAACTGGATGTCGAGGCGACCGTCGGAACTGCGCGCCGCGCCGTCGCGGCCGCCGGAAGTCGTATGCGTCTTGCCCGTGTACAGCACTTTTTCGATCTTGCTCATCGTTCACTCCGTCAGGTTGGAAGGTTCTATCTAATGCGATTCGATCGCATGCGATGCAGTTTGGTCGAGACGCCGAACCTCGTCAAGCGGATTCGATTAAATCGCATGCGATATTTTGTATTTCAATGTATCTGGATCGTGTACGTCCTTGCCGGGAAAGGATGTGCGGCGTTCCATCCCTTATATCGAAAAGATCGCGTCGCGCGACATTCCGGGCGCGGACAGGGCGGCCGCCGTCGGAACGGCGGCTGCCCGCGCAACCGCAACGCGGCTACGCCGGCCGGATTTCGGCGATCACGACCAGAATCACGGCTGCGTCGGCCGGCAACTGGCGCTGGGAAAACGCCGAGCGCGCGTGTCCGGCCTTGTCGCCGAGCACGGCGGCGAACAGATCGGAGGCGCCGTCGATCACGGCCGGCTGGCCGAAAAAACCGTCCGCCGACGCAACGTGCCCCTCGACACGCACGATGTGATGCAGGCGGTCGAACCCGCCGAGGTGCTTGCGGATCTGCGCAAGCACGTTCAGCGCGGCGAGTTGCGCCGCATGCCGCCCGTCGTCGACGCTCAGCCGTTCGCCGACGCGGCCTGTATAGGCAACCTTGCCGTCGACGAGCGGCAGTTGTCCGGAGATGAACAACAGGTTGCCGGCTTCGCTGACGGCCGTGTAGCTGCCGAGCGGTTGCGGCGGTTCGGGTAACGTGAGGCCGAGTTCGGCCAGCTTCTGTTCGATCGTCATCGCTTGCTCCTTCGGGGAAAATTGAGAGGCGCCCAGGCTCGGAAGATTCACTCGCACGGGTTTCTGGCAGTCACTCTATTGAGGCGGTCGAAGCCGGTAAATATCGTTCGCGCAATTGAATCGACACGCGATGTAACGAATCGCGCGCGGCGCAACACGGCGCGAACAGGTGTCGGCGACGGTCATCGGTACGCTGGTTTCCCGGCCGGGATTCATGCACACTCGCTGCTTCAGCGTCACGCGACGAAACGGCGCGCACCGGCTCGCCGCGAGCGCGATTCCGTGATGCCTACGTTCGCGTTGCCGGCCACGCCACGCACGAAGCAGCAGGAGCGCCCCATGCAGAGAAAATTCGACGACCTGCTGCTCGGCAGCATCGAGCTGTTCTGCCTGGCCGCGGAACTCGGCAGCTTCACGCTCGCGGCGACGGCTGCGAGCGTCACGCCGGCCGCGGTCAGCCGCTCGGTCGCGCGCCTCGAGGAGCGTCTCGGCGTACGCCTGTTCGTGCGGACGACACGGCAGATCCGCCTGACCGATTCCGGCCGGCGCTATTTCGAGCAATGCCGTGATGCGCTGTCGCAGCTCGTCGACGCCGAGCGCGAAGCGACGGGCCAGCAGGCCACGCCGGCCGGCGTGCTGCGCATCAGCATGCCGACGCCGTACGGACACTATCGCGTGTTGCCGCTGTTACCCGCGTTTCGCGAGCGATATCCGGACGTGCGCGTCGAAACGCATCTGAGCAACCGCAACATCGACTTCGCCGAGGAGGGTTTCGATCTTGCGATCCGCGGCCGCGCGCCGGCGGATTCGAGCCTGGTCGCGCGCAAGCTGGAGGATGCGGAACTCGTTGTCGTCGCGACGCCCGGCTACCTGAAACGCGCCGGCGTGCCGCGCGCCGTCGACGATCTGCACGCGCACGAATGCATCCAGTTCGAGCTCCCGAGCAGCGGCCGGCCGGTTCCGTGGTTGTTCAACGACGGCTCGGCGGAAATCGACGTCGCGACGACCGGCGGCTACGGCACGTCGGGCGACGTCCTCGCCGGCGTCACGCTCGCGCGCAGCGGTGCGGGCCTGTTCCAGACCTATCGCTTCATCGTCGACCGGGATCTGCGCGAGGGCACGCTCACGGAGGTGCTGTCCGGCCAGGGCGGCCGGTCGCGGCCGTTCATGCTGCTGTATCCCCATGCGCGCTATCTGTCTTCGCGCGTGCGCGTGTTCGTCGACTTTCTCGTCGAACATCTGCAACAGGCGCCCGGCAAGCGGGCACGCTAGCTGCGTCTGGGGGAATGCCGGCAACGGGGCAGAGCGGGGCGCGAATGGCGCGGCTGCGCCGTTGCCGGACCGCCGCGCTCCGCTCACCGTTCGCGTTGTTCGCGTTGTTCGCGTTGTTCGCGTTGTTCGCGTCAGCGCAGTCTCCCATCGTCGCCACTCAATGCCCGGCGCTCTGGCCGCCATCCACGTGCAGGATCTCGCCGGTAACGAACGGCGCCGAATCGAGATACAGGATCGCGCCGACGATGTCGCTCATCTCGCCCATCCGGCCGACCGGATGCAGCGAAGCGAGCGTCGCGTGCGTGTCGGGCGCATGCATCGGCGACTTGATGATGCCGGGGGACACGGCGTTCACGCGGATGCCGGCCTTCGCGTACTCGATTGCGAGCGACTTCGTCGCCGCGTTGAGTCCGCCTTTCGTCAGCGATGCAAGCACCGACGGCACGTTGCTGTTCGCATGGTCGACGAGGCTCGTCGTGATGCTGACCACGTGTCCGCCGCCGTTGCGCTGCATCGCCGCGATCGCGCGCTGCGTGACGTGGAAGAACCCGTCCAGGTTCACGCGGGTGATGGTCGCATAGTCGTCCGCGGTGTATTGCGTGAACGGCTTCGCGATGAACACGCCGGCGTTGTTGACGAGCGTATCGACCCGGCCGAAGCGCTCGAGTGCGGTATCGACCACCCGCCGCGCGACAGCCGCGTCGCCGATGTCGCCCGCGACGGTGACCAGATCGGGATCGTCCGACGCGCCGATCGAACGGGACGTCGCGACCACCCGATGGCCCTGGGCGCGGAATGCGTTGACCGTCTCCGCGCCGATGCCTTGCGATGCGCCGGTGACGATGATG
Source organism: Burkholderia sp. BCC1988 (assembly GCF_905339895.1). NCBI lineage: Bacteria > Pseudomonadati > Pseudomonadota > Betaproteobacteria > Burkholderiales > Burkholderiaceae > Burkholderia > Burkholderia sp. BCC1988. The sequence goes on along the minus strand of NZ_CAJPHA010000009.1, from coordinate 71,657 downwards.
ACTTTGGATGTGCTCATGATTTGCCTCGACAGGTGACTGGTTTTCGGCGTGGGTGCCGACCGGATCGATGAATCCGATGGACCAGACTTTAGGCGCGTCGCGCCGGAGTTCGAACACCCACCGTGGACCAACAGTCTTGCGTCGCGGGAACAAATGCGGGAAAGAACGGGGCGGCCGCGACCGCGATCGTTGCGGCGGAAGGGGAATCGACACGGCTGAGAACGAAGCAGCAATCGGGGGCGACACCGCACGTCGAATCGCCGTGAAATCCGGGATTCGTGCGAGGAAGTGCTGTCAATGCCGCGCGATGGTGTACTCGGACACGTCGGGTACTTCGAGGGTTTATCGAATCTATCTGGATAACTTTTCTTATCACAATAGCATCGATATAAATCGAAACCGGCGAGTACGAAAACGCGTCTGACCTGACCTGCATACGCTTCCTGTGCCTTCCGCGGCTCAGGCTTACTCGTCTGCTGGCGCATCGAATCGAACTGCAATCACGGCAACGGTCCGTACGTCTCCGTTTTCTCGCTTACGTCGGCCGCCGACTCAAGCCTCGGAGAACAGTCGGGCGAGGTGCGGTTCGAGATCGGGGAGCGCATCTGCGTGCCGATCTCCGAGCCGGTCTGGCGTCGAGGGCTTGGGTTCCGCGACCAACCTGGCCGATGTCTGACCGCCCCGATACCGCGGCAGATCGATGGACGACGCCTTGATCATCGCCATCGAGTTGCTGCACATCGCGTTCCGCGTGCGCTTTGGACGAAAGACCGAATCCCCGCGAGCAATCGAGTCGCCCGTGGTCCGCGATTGCGCGAACCAGGAACGTGTGCAGGCTCCATTGCGCGCGCCAGTGCAGGGCGGCGGCGTCAGCGTGAGCTCAGCGTCGTCTGCGCATCGTGCGATGCCGGGTCCCAGCCGCCGCCGAGCGCCTTGAACGTCGAGATCGCTGCACGAGCGGATTCCGTCTGTGCCTGTGCACGCGCGTCGGCGGCCTGGAGCAGGGTCTCGTTGGCGTGCAATACGTCGATGAAACTCGCTGCACCGCTGCGGTACGCGGTCATCGAGGAATCCTTGGCGCGGGAAAACGACGACTCGGCATGCGACAGCGTGGCAGCCTGCGCCTCTCGATTCACCAATGACGAGAGCGAGTTTTCGACGTCCTCGGAGGCGCGGAGCACGGCCTGCCGGTATGCCGCGAGCGCCTGCGCGTCGGCGCCTTTCGCCGCGTCGACATCGGCACCGATGCGCGCGAAATCGAACAGGCGCCAGCGCAGCCCGACGAGGCCGGCCGCCTGGTTGGCGCCGCCCGAGAACAACGTACCGGCGGCGGCCGAGGTCGCGCTGCCGAGGAAGGCGTTCAGCGAGACCGTCGGGTAGTACTCGCCGATCGCAGCGCCGATGCGCGCATTGGCGGCGGCGAGGTGACGTTCGGCGGCGATCAGATCGGGACGTCTTTGCAGCAGATCGGCTGGCGTGCCCATTTCCGCGAGCGCCGGCGCGACGGGGATCGGGGAAGGCGAGCCCAGCTCTGCGCGGTGCGTGCCAGGAGGTGTACCGAGCATCACGTCGAGGGCGTTCGACGCCGCATCGAGCGCCGCGAGGAGGACGGGCACGCTGGCCTGCACCTGGTCGAGCGCACCTTGCGCCTGCTGAACCTGATAGTCGGCTGCCGCGCCCTTCGAATACAGGAGTTTCACGTCTGCGAGAAGCGCCTGCTGCGTCTGCACCTGCCGGGTCGCGATATCCAGACGGGCCTGGAGCCCTCGGATCGTGACGTAGATATCGGCAGTCTGGGCCGCGACGGCAAGCCGGGTGGCAACTGCCGCCGCCTGCGTTGCCGAGTAATCGGCGAGCGCGGCTTCACGCTGACGGCGCAGACCGCCAAAAATGTCGATCTCCCAACCGGCCTCCAGGTTGGTTTCGTACGCGGTGCCCCAGCGCTCGTACCCCGGCGTGGCATTGAGCACTCGCCCCAACGGCGTATCGACAGACTGATAGGCTCGTGCCGCCGACGCGGAAACCGAGGCCGACGGCAGGAGCGCCGCGTTGGCCGTGCCGAGGCGCGCGCGCGCCTGAGTGATTTGCGCGACGGCCTGGGCCAGGTCCAGGTTCTCGGCCAGCGCCAGCGAAACGTAATGCGTGAGCAGCGGGTCGTTGAAGCTTTCCCACCATGCGGACAGGTCGGCAACCGGAGCCTTTGCCGCGCGGGCGGGCGGCTGGGTCATGTAGTGCTGCGCCAGCGGCGCATCCGGGCGGTGGTAGTCGGGACCCACGGCGCACGCCGAAAGGGCGGCGACGCTAGTCAGGAGAACAAGTGGACGGCGCAAGGGCATGATCATCTCGGGAGCGACAACGGGAGAGGAAATATAGTGACCAATATACAATATGGTCACACGTTGTCAACTGACGAGCGTCGGACTAAGCTTGACGCATGAACAAACCGACTCCCTCCACCTCTTCGTCCCGTGGCCCCTCGGACCACGAAGTTCGCGCCCAGATCGTCGACGCCGCAACGGAATACTTCAGCCGCTATGGCTACGAAAAAACCACGGTCTCCGACCTCGCGAAGGAAATCGGGTTTTCAAAAGCCTATATTTACAAATTTTTCGACTCCAAACAGGCGATCGGTCAGGTCATCTGCGCCAATCGGCTCGCCGCGATCGTGGCCGCAGTCAGCGAAAATGTCGACGGCGCGCACGGTGCAACCGAGAAATTTCGCCGTATGTTCAAGACCTTGCTTGCGTCTGGAAGCCAGCTTTTCTTCCAGGATCGCAAGCTCTACGATATCGCCGCCGAGGCGGCCGCATCGCCCTGGCCCTCCGTCAAAGGCTACGAGGACCAGATCCGGCAACTCATCGCCGATATCCTGCGACTCGGACGCGAAACCGGCGAATTCGAACGCAAGACCCCGCCAGACGAAGCGGTGAATGCGATCTTTCTGGTGATGAAGCCTTACTTCAATCCGTTGATGCTCCAGTACAACCTCGATGGTGCGGAAGAGGCGACGGCCCAACTCGCGAACCTCGTCCTTAGAAGTCTCGCTCCATGAATCTTGTTGTGACTATTGACTGATTTGGTCACTGGTATCAGAATGAGGTCTCCTGTTCTTTGCGAGAGGGGATCTCATGTTCCGGCGCCATCGTCTTGTCTACACATTGGGCCTGGCTTCGCTTGCGCTCGCAGCATGCGGCGAGCATCCGGCTGCTGATCCTCGTACCGAGGCGCCACTTGTGCGTACAAGCGCCGTTCACGGCGCGGCGCGTACGAGCCGGTCGTTTTCGGGTGTTGTGGGCGCCCGCGTTCAGAGCGATCTCGGTTTCCGCGTTCAGGGTAAAGTCATCGAGCGACTGGTCGACGCGGGCCAAACGGTCAAGCGCGGCCAGCCCCTGATGCGCATCGATCCGATCGATCTCGGGCTGCAGGCCCGTGCGCAGCAGAAACTCGTGGACGCGGCGCAGGCGCGCGCGACGCAGACGGCTGCCGACGAGGCGCGGTATCGGGATCTCGTCGGGGCGGGGGCGGTGTCGGCATCGACCTACGACCAGCTCAAGGCGGCCGCCGATTCCGCCAGGGCCCAGCTCGTCGCAGCGCAGGCGCAGGCCGTGCTCGCCAACAATGCTTCCGGATACGCCGTCGTCATGGCGGACGCCGACGGCGTGGTGGTCGAGACGCTGGCGGAGCCGGGCCAGGTCGTCGCGCCGGGACAAATCGTCGTGCGGCTCGCGCATGCCGGCCCCCGCGAGGCCGTCGTCCAGCTTCCCGAGACGCTGCGTCCCGCGTCCGGCTCGATTGCCACGGCGACGCTTTACGGCGCGGACCAGAAGCCCGTTCCCGCCGTCCTGCGCCAGCTCTCCGATTCTGCGGATCGGCTGACACGAACCTACGAGGCCAGATACGTCCTCGAGGGCGCGCTCTCGAATGCACCGCTCGGCGCGACCGTGACCATCGATCTCGCCGGCAATGCCGGCCAGACACAGGCCGGCATAGTGGTGCCGGTCGGCGCCTTGTTCGATCCGGGCACGGGAACCGGCACCGGCGTCTGGACCGTCGATCGATCTCAATCGCGTGTGACCTGGCACAAGGTTCGTGTCACCGCATTGAGCGACGACAGTGCGACGGTGACTGGCGATCTTCGCGAAGGCGACCAGGTCGTCGCGCTCGGTGCCCAGTTGTTGCACGATGGAGAGCGCGTGCGTCTCGCCAACGACAAGCTGGCCGCGGCATCCGTCTCCACGCAAGGAGCAGCGCAATGAGCGGCTTCAATTTGTCGGCTCTTGCGGTGCGGGAGCGCTCGGTCACGCTGTTTCTGATCATCCTGATTTCGATCGCCGGCGTGATTGCCTTCCTGAAACTGGGGCGGGCCGAAGATCCGCCATTCACCGTCAAGTCGATGACGGTCATTACGGCATGGCCCGGCGCGACCGCGCAGGAAATGCAGGACCAGGTGGCCGAGCCGCTCGAAAAGCGCATGCAGGAGCTGCGCTGGTACGACCGGACCGAGACCTATACGCGTCCGGGGCTGGCCTTCACCACCGTGACCTTGCTCGACAGTACGCCGCCCGCGGACGTGCCCGAGGAGTTCTATCAGGCGCGCAAGAAGCTGCACGACGAAGCGGGCAACCTGCCGCCCGGCGTGATCGGCCCGCTCGTCAATGATGAGTATTCCGACGTAACGTTCGCGCTGTTCGCGCTCAAGGCGAAAGGCGAGCCGCAACGATTGCTGGTGCGCGACGCCGAGGGGTTACGCCAGCGGCTTCTTCATGTGCCGGGCGTCAAGAAGGTGAACATCATCGGCGAGCAGGCGGAACGGATCTACGTGTCGTTTTCGCACGACCGGCTCGCGACGCTCGGCGTGACCCCGCAGGAGATCTTTGCCGCGCTGAACAACCAGAACGTTCTCACGCCGGCTGGTTCGATCGATACGGCGGGCGCGCAGGTCTTCATTCGTGTCGAAGGCGCCTTCGACAAGCTGCAGACCATCCGTGACACGCCGATCGTCGTTCAGGGCCGCACACTGAAGCTCTCCGATGTGGCGACCGTCGAACGCGGTTACGAAGACCCGGCCACGTTCCAGATTCGCAACAAAGGCGAACCGGCGTTGCTCCTCGGCGTCGTGATGCGGGACGGCTGGAACGGGCTCAATCTCGGCAAGGCGCTCGACACGGAAGTCGCATCGATCAATGCCGGGCTGCCGCTGGGCGTGAGCCTCACGAAGGTGACCGACCAGGCCGTCAACATCCATTCGGCCATCGACGAATTCATGGTGAAGTTCTTTGTCGCGCTGCTCGTGGTGATGGTCGTGAGCTTCGCGAGCATGGGATGGCGTGTCGGCATCGTCGTGTCGGCGGCGGTGCCGCTGACACTCGCGGGCGTCTTCGTCGTCATGGCCGCAACGGGCAAGAGCTTCGACCGCATCACGCTCGGTTCGCTGATTCTCGCGCTCGGCCTGCTCGTCGACGACGCGATCATCGCCATCGAAATGATGGTCGTGAAAATGGAGGAGGGCTATAGCCGCGTCCAGGCATCAGCTTACGCATGGAGCCACACGGCCGCACCGATGCTGTCGGGCACGCTGGTCACGGCTGTCGGCTTCATGCCGAATGGCTTTGCGCGCTCGACGGCCGGCGAATACACCAGCAACATGTTCTGGATCGTCGGCATCGCGCTGGTCACCTCGTGGATCGTGGCCGTCGTCTTCACACCGTATCTCGGCGTCAAGCTGTTACCCGACATCGCCGTGATCGAAGGCGGCCACGAGGCGATCTACAACACGCCGAACTACCGGCGCTTTCGCCGCTTCCTCGGGCGCGTGGTCGCGCGCAAGTGGATGGTCGCCGGGATCGTGGTGGCATCGTTCGTGGTCGCCGTGATGGGCATGGGGCTCGTGAAGAAGCAATTCTTCCCGACTTCCGATCGCCCGGAAGTGCTCGTCGAAGTGCAGATGCCCTATGGGACTTCGATCGAGCAGACCGCGTCCGCAACGGAAAAAGTCGAGGCATGGCTCGCAAAGCAGCCGGAAGCGCAGATCGTGACCTCGTACATCGGGCAGGGCGCTCCGCGCTTCTATCTGGCCATGTCTCCGGAGTTGCCGGATTCGTCCTTCTCGAAGATCGTGATCCGCACGAATGACGAGCGACAACGGGAAGCGCTCAAATTCCGTTTGCGCAAGGTCATCGCGGAAGGGTTGGTGCCCGGGGCGCAGGTTCGCGTCACGCAGCTGGTGTTCGGCCCTTACTCGCCTTACCCCGTTGCGTTCAGAGTCATGGGCCCGGACGCCCAGACGTTGCGCACCATCGCCGCACAGGTCGAACGGACCATGAACGCCAGCCCGATGATGCGAACGGTGAACGCCGACTGGGGGCCGCGCGTTCCCACCGTGCATTTCACGCTCGATCAAAATCGTCTCGGGGCGTTCGGACTGACGTCCAGCTCGGTCGCGCAACAACTGCAATTCCTGCTGACCGGCATTCCCGTCACGCACGTGCGCGAGGACATTCGTTCCGTGGAGCTCGTCGCGCGTTCGGCGGGCGACATCCGGCTCGACCCGCAACGGATCGACGGATTCACGCTGATCGGCGCCGCAGGGCAGCGGGTGCCGCTCTCGCAGGTCGGCAAAGTCGACATCCGCATGGAGGATCCGATCCTGCGCCGGCGCGACCGAACGCCGACGATCACCGTGCGCGGCGATATCGCCGAAGGGTTGCAGCCACCCGATGTGTCGACCGCGATGCTCGCGCAGCTTCAGCCCATCATCGCGAAGCTGCCGGGCGGCTACCGGATCGAGGAGGCCGGCTCCATCGAGGAGGCCAACAAGGCGACAACTGCGCTCGCGCCGCTGTTCCCGATCATGATTGCGCTGACGCTGCTCATCATCATTTTTCAGACGCGCTCGATTTCCGCCACGATGATGGTGTTCGCGACCAGTCCGCTGGGATTGATCGGCGTGGTGCCGACACTCCTGCTGTTCAATCAGGCATTCGGCATCAACGCATTGGTGGGACTCATTGCGCTCTCCGGCATCCTGATGCGCAACACGCTGATCCTGATCGGCCAGATCGAAGAGAACGCGCGCGCGGGCATGACGCCGTTCGATGCGGTGGTGGAGGCCACGCTGCAGCGCTCGCGGCCCGTGATCCTGACTGCGGTCGCCGCGATGCTTGCGTTCATTCCGCTTACCCATTCCGTGTTCTGGGGCACGCTGGCTTATACGCTTATCGGAGGAACATTCGCCGGAACGGTTCTGACGTTGGTGTTTCTGCCGGCTATGTACTCGATCTGGTTCAAGATCCGTCCCGGGGCAGGGGAAAACAATCCTGCGCTCGAACCCAGCGCCAGCGTGACGACGTAGGCAGGTGCGCTCCGGGCGATGACGGTCCCGCCCGGGGCGTCGATGTGAACCGGCAACGATGCGTCCGGACGGAAGGCAACTCCGCCCGTGACATTCGGGGAGCTTCTCGCAGGCCAGCGTCGGGCCAAAATCGGCGTAGCGATCACGGATGATCGACAGTGCTCGATCGGCCAGATCAGCGTCCAGCCGCCGATTACCGGGACGCCCACGCTTGCGCGAAGCCAGTCCGGCGGCGCCAGACTCACGGTAACGATCCACCAGACGCTGGAGCTGACGCACGGTCACGCCCAGTCGTTCGGCCGCGCGTCCGGGCTTGAGTCCCATGTCCACCACGGCCTGGATTACCTTCAGACGGTCGAGTTCTCGCATGTTCAGTGTCACCAGTGCACCTGGATACATGGCCGGCTCCGTGGTCCCCGCAAAGAACCGGCCAGCATACCGAGGTCAAAACACGACATTTCTAAGTAGCCAGAACACGACATTTCTAAAAAGCTACTACAACCAGTTGTCATACCCGGATTCAGATGTCGTAGCGCCAGCTAAATACAGATGTCGCATGTTTCATCGGTTTTCCTTCATTCAGCGTTGAAGTGCCGGGCCTGAAGCAGCAGGGTGCTTACGCTCGATCAGCGGGCCTTGGCAGACCGCTGGTTCGATTCTGCTTGATGTGTTTGCGAAGCGACCTGCAGGATGGCCGCTTCAATGTCGGCTTCCGTGAACGCACGCTGTTTCTTGGCGCCTGGTAACGATGTCTTGGCCCGCACTGGCAGCCCTCGATTGGCGCGCGAGGGCGAACCCGAGATCCGCCGGTTATCACGCTGCGCCTGAACCGCTTCAGCCACCTGCAGCGCGTGACTCAGACGCTTGTGTTCGATGATCGCGCCTTGATCGACCGCCGCCAGCTTGTCGTAAAGGCGGCAATGCAATACCTCGCCGTCGGCCCGGATTTCGATTCGTCCATCCGGGTACTCCCAGACGTCGATATAGCGATGAATCAGCTTCCTGTTCTCGAGCGTATCGTCCAGCAGGTACAGCACCCGGTCATACAGCACCGTCAGTGACTTCGATACCCGGCGCGTTTCGCGCCAGGTCAGCAACCGGTCCAGATTCTCGTCGTTTCGCAGCGGCCGGTGCGCATTGAAGTCGCTCTTCGGCGGCTTCGCGAAGCGCGCGTTATACATGGCGATGAAGGAGGGCGCATACGCATTGGCGTCGGCCACCGTACTGATCCCGCGCAATCTCAACTCCTTGACCAGCCGGTCCTGCAGCGTCAGGTGCGCACGTTCGACGCGCCCCTTGGCCGAGCTGCTGTTCGCGCAGAACGTGTCGATGTTCAGCTCGTACATGGCCCGGCCAAACTGCGTCACGCTGCTGCCGGTCTTGCTGGCCTTCGGGCTGCGGAACACGCTGTACTTGTCGCTGTAGAACGCCACCGGCTTGCCATGGCGCTCCAGGTACGTTCGCGTGGCCTCGAAGTAGCTGAAGGTCGATTCGGTCGCCGTAAAGTGCAGATGCATCAGCCGGCTCGTCGCATCGTCGACGTACACCAGCAGCGTGCAGGACGGCGCCCGTTCCTCGAACCACCGATGATCGCTGCCGTCGATCTGGATCAGTTCACCTAGGCAAGCCCGGCGCGCTCGCGGTTGATAGACCTTGGGCGGTCGTTGCCGACGCGGAATCCACAGCCCAGCGTCCGTCATCAGCTTCCTGACCGTTTCCTTCGACAACTGCAGCCCGTGGCATTCCCACAGCTTCTCGCAAGCCAGCGTCGGCCCGAAATCGGCGTAGCGCTCACGAATCAGGCTCAAGGCACGGTGCGCCAGATCCTCGGGCAATTGATGGTTGCTGGCGTGGCCACGGCGCTGAGAAATCAGTCCAGCCGGCCCCGCAGCACGATATCGGGTAACCAGCCGTTCAATCTGCCGTCGACTGATCCCGAGCCGCTCCGCGGCTCGCCAAGGCATCAGACGCTGCTCGATCACGGCTTCCACGACCTTCAGACGATCCAGCTCCCGCATGCTCATGGTGATCAGTCCAGGTTGGCCCACGATGCGCTCCAGCAGTTCAAACCGCCGCCAGCATGCGCCGAAACCCTCGAACTACGACATTTCAACTTTGCCCAGATGCGACATTACAACTTTGCTCCCACACCAGTCATATCGATAATTGAGATTATGTCAAATCATAAATTTACCCGAAAACACCCCTGAAATCCCTGCCAGACACCGCCCGAATCCTTCCTCACCAGTCACGCGCAGCCACCGTTCTTGCAGCGTGAACCCCGCCTCAGCAAAACCTGCGGCACGCAATGCCCCCGACGGCCGCCCGCCAGACGCCGTCTCCAACCACCGCAAACCGCCCGCAACAGGACGATCAGGACAACCACATCCCCTGCATCTTGTGCGAGAAATACGCGCGCTCGGCCGTCTCCATCAGCGACAGGAATTCATCCTGCATCATGTGGATCAGCGCTTCGTGGTCGCCGGCCTCGAAATACACTTCCGGCTGCTGCGCGAGATGTTCCTCGAGGAACGTCTTCATCCCGTACGCCATGCACACCGGCGGCAACGCGCCCAGGTCGCAATCCTTGAAGAGTTCGCGCAGTTCGATTTCCCTGGCGAGCACGAGATGGCGGCCGGTCTTGACCCAGAGGTCCGACAGCCGCACCGCGTGCGACGTCGGCAGCACGGCGGCGACGTAGCCTTCGTCGTCCTCGAGCAGCACGGTTTTCGCGAGGCGATCGCCGGGGATATGCGCGGCGGCGGCCGTCTCCATGCTGGTATGGCTATACGGGTGGTACACGACTTCGTACCGCGATGACTTCTGGCGCAGGCAATCCTGCAGGGTGGCTGATACAGGCATGGCACACCTCTCTGGACGAATCGGACGAACGAAGTTCGCTCCGGGTTTGTTCAGCATAGGTCGCATTGCGGCCAATGGAAACGCCCTCGCACAGCGCCCGCACCGACGCTCGCCCCGGCTTCGGCCCCCTTTTTCCGGCGCGCGCAATCCGGGCCCGGAATCCGCATGGAACATGTCTGCCTGCCCCGCCTTTCCTGAAGACACAACGAGACGCAACGGGCGGTAACGGTTCCCGTACGAGGACCCCACCACATGTGACGGCGGATCTGCGCCAGACCGTTAGTTGCATTTTAAGGAAGAACGTCGAGACCTGAAACCGTCGTCATCGGCCGCCGGGGATCGGCCGGCCACGCACCCACGAGGCCGCCGCAAACCGCGCCGACAAAGACCGAACCTCGCCCTATACTGAGCCAACACCCGCCATCCCGCGGCGGCCGATTCCGGGAGCGACCATGCATTACCAGCTGATCTACGAACTCGTCGACGATTACCTGTCCCGGCGCGAACAGTACCGCGCCGAGCACCTCGCACTCGCGCGGGCGGCAACCGAACGCGGCGAACTCGTGCTCGCAGGCGCATTGCAGGATCCGGCCGACCAGGCCGTGCTCGTGTTCGAAGGCGATTCGCCGGAAGCCGCCGAATCGTTCGCGCGCGCCGATCCCTACGTGCAGAACGGCCTCGTGAAGTCCTGGCGCGTGCGTCCGTGGCGCGTCGTGGTCGGCAAGCACGCCCCGCGCTGACGGTGCACGGGGCCACGGCTACAGCCACCCCGCCCGCTTGAAGCGCCACCACAACGCGAGATCGGCTACGACCATCACGCCGATGCAGCCGTAGAAGCCGTACTTGAGGTGCAGTTCGGGCATGTTCGCGAAGTTCATCCCGTAAATGCCGGCGATCATCGTCGGTATCGCGAACAGCGCGGCGAACGAGCCGAGCCGCTTGGTCACCTCGTTCTCCGCAAGCGAGATCATCCCGAGATTGACCTGGATCGCGGTCACGACCATCTCGCGCCGCCCTTCGATCGTCTTCACGATCCGCTGCAGGTGGTCGTACACGTCGCGGAAGTAATGCTCCATCCCGCTGCAGACCTGCGGAATGCGTCCGCCGGTGAGCTTCGCGAGCGGCTCGATCAGCGGCGCCGTGTGCTGGTGCAGCATCACGAGCCGGCGTTTCAGCGAATAGAGATCCTCGATGATCGCGCGCGACGACGCGGGCGTGGCCTTGGTGAAGATGCGGTCCTCGAGCTCCTCGAGCTCGTTGCCGAGCGTCTCGAGGATCGGGAAATAGCGGTCGACGACCTGGTCCATCAACGCATAGAACACGAATGCCGACCCTTCCTGCAGCAGATGCGGCTCGCGCTCGCAGCGCTTGCGCACCGCGCGGAAGTCCTGTTCGGTATGGTTACGGATCGACAGCACGTAGTTCGGGCCGACGAACACGTTCAGCTCGCCGACATTGAATTCACCGTCGTGGTCGAGCTCGACCGTGTGCAGCACCGCGAACAGCGAATCGCCGTACTCCTCGATCTTCGGCCGCTGATGCCCCTTGCGGGCATCCTCGAGCGCGAGTTCGTGCAGCCCGAATTCCTCGCCCATCAGGTCGATCTCGTCCGGCGTCGGATCCTTCAGCGCGACCCATACGAAACACTCGGGTTTCGACACGTATTCGCTGATGGCGTCGATATCGATATCGGCCAGCTTGCGGCCGTCCTGGTATGCAGCACAGTTGATGAGCATGATGTCCGTCATGTTGCCGTTATCGCACCAGTTTACCGGGTTGCCGCGCGGGCGGCCCGGCTTGCGCGGCACGCCGATATTGGTCATGATCGGATTGCGTGCGCCGCGGCTCGCGCACGGCATCGCTTCGACAGGTGCACGGCACGGCCGTGCCGCCCAACCTTCAAGGAGACAGACCCATGTGGTATTTCTCGTGGATACTCGGCATCGGCGTGGCGCTCGGCTTCGGCATCATCAACGCGATGTGGCTTGAAGCGGAAGTGTTCTCGCGCGACGGCAAGCGCACCGCCGCACCGCGCACGGATTCGGGGAGCCGGTATTCGTGACGCACCTGGTGTTCTTCTGCGGTCATGCCGGCACCGGCAAGACCACGCTCGCGAAGCGGCTGATCGGGCCGCTGATGCGCGCGACCGGCGAAGCCTTCTGCCTGCTCGACAAGGACACGCTCTACGGCCGCTACAGCTCGGCCGCGATGGGCGCCCTCACCTCCGATCCGAACGACCGCGACAGCCCGCTCTACCTGAAGCATCTGCGCGATCCCGAATACCAGGGCCTGCTCGACACGGCCCGCGAGAACCTCGCGCTCGGCATCGGCGCGCTCGTGGTCGGCCCGCTGTCGCGCGAAGTGCGTGACCGGCGCATCCTCGACCGCACGTGGCTCGGCATCGGGCCGGACGTCGCGCTGACGGTCGTGTGGGTCCATACCTCGGAAGACGTCGCGCACCAGCGGATCGTCGCGCGCGGCAATCCGAACGACGCGTACAAGCTCGCGCACTGGGACGAATACCGGCAACGCCGCTTCGTGCCGACCGGCCACGAATGCGACGGCATCGTGATGTTCGACAACACCGCACCGTCCGACGCGGACATCGATGCGCTGCTGTACCGCATCGTGCCGCCCCCGCCGGCGGCAACGATCGTTCCGCCGCTGCCCGCCTGAGCGGCGCGCACCGCCCTGCTCCTCGTCGCTTCACCGTGTCGCGTGAAGGCATCGCGACGCAACGTGTCGATTCGGCCGACGCCAATGCGATCCGTGAAGCCGTGACGGGCTTCGACGCGCTCGTCAAAAAAAACGCCGGAAGCGCTGTTGCGCTCCCGGCGTCGCACGGCCCTCGTGCCTGAGACCGATCGTCAGGCGACTTCGTGCACGCGCTCCATCGTGCCGCCTTCGTACAGCTTGCCGAAGCGGTTCGCGAGGAACGCCTTCAGCGACACCTTTTCCTGCGGGATGAAACCGCTTTGCGGCAGCTTCTTTTCGCGGAACAGATCCAGCACCGCGCACATCGCGCCGGCCGTCGTGATCTGGATGGCGCTCATGTGCATCCCACACACGTCCTTCGCGAAGATCTTGCGGGTGAACACGTCCTGCACGAGCTGGCCGTCCTTCACGCCCGTCACCGTGACGAACACGAGCACGACGTCCTGCTTCGTCGACGGCACCGCGCGGCGCATGATCGACTTCAGCGTGTCGCGGTCGCTCGACAGGCGCAGGTCTTCGAGCAGGAATTGCACGAGTTCGCGGTGGCCCGGATAGCGCACCGACTTGTAGTCGAGCGTCTCGACCTTGCCCGACAGCGTCTCGCACAGCGTGCCCAGGCCGCCCGACGTGTTGAACGCTTCGTATTCGGTGCCGTCGAGCGAGAAATGCTCGAGGCCTTCGAGCGGCTGCACCCACTGCTTGCGGCCGTCGCGGATCGCTTCGCACGGCTGGCAGTATTCGTTGATCAGGCCGTCGACGCTCCACGTCAGGTTGTACTTCAGCGCGTTGGTCGGATACTCGGGCAGCGCGCCGACGCGCATCTTCACGTCGCGCACTTCGCTGAAGCCGTTCACGAGCTCGTGCGCGGCGATGCCGATGAAGCCCGGTGCGAGGCCGCACTGCGGCATGAACGCGCGGTCCGAACCGTCGGCCAGTTCGCGGATCGCGTGGGTCGCGCGCACGTCTTCGGTCAGGTCGAAGTAATGGACGCCTGCCGCCTTGGCCGCCGCTGCGACGTTGACCGCCAGGTAGTACGGCAGCGCGTTGACGAGCGCATCGAAGCCCTTCACGGCTTCACGGATCGCATTGGCGTCGGCCGAATCGACACGTTGCGTCGCGATGCCTTCACGCGACAGCTTGGCGAGCGCATCAGCGTCACGGTCGAACGCGACGACTTCATAGTCGCCGGTTTCACGCAGCATGTGAGCAATGGTGTGGCCGATCAGACCTGCGCCGACGATGGCGATTTTCATGCGCTTATCTCCTGATGATGGGTTTGGTGTTGGTGTACGGCGTCGAGCCATGAACACAGTTTAGGGACGTGCAAAATCAGTTCCAAGACGAAGAATGATGCGAAACGACCGATACTTTCGACGAAATGACCACACATTTCGTCACAACGACCAAATCATCTAAAAAACGCGTATACGGCGTGCGTCAGACGGGCCGCGATCGACGCGTCTGGACGCGTGTGGCCGGACAGGAAGGAACACGCAAGGCGGGACATGGCAGGCAAATGAATTGTTGCGCGCGCCCGGGCACGCATTCGACACAACGACGCTCGCGTGCGGACGCACGAGGCAACGCCCCGCCCCGCCGCGAGCGCAGGCGGCGGGCATCAAGGCATCAAGGGAAAGGGAAAGGAGGAAAAGCCTGCGCGACGAATCGAATCGCGCCGCGGCGTCACATGCGACACCGCATGCGACGCGTCATCCGCCGATCGTGCCGCGATCGATCTTGCGCGACAGAATGATCGACGTCGTCGTGCGTTCGACGCCTTCGAGCGTGCCGATCTGGTCGAGCAGGTCGTTGAGCCGTTCCGGCGAATCGGCACGCAACCACGCGACATAGTCGTATTCGCCGCTCACCGCGCACAGCAGCTGCACCTCGGGCATCCGGTCGAGCTTGCGCAGCACGTCCTTGCCGAACTTCGGCGTGAGAATGATGCCGACGTATGCGTAAATGCTCGCGTCGAGCACGTCCTGACCGAGCCGCACGCTGTAACCGGCGATCACGTTGGTACGCTCGAGCCGCGCGATGCGCGCGACGACCGTCGTGCGGGCAACGTCGAGCTGTCGCGCGAGATCGGCGACGCTTGCGCGCGCATCCGCTTGCAGCAGCGCGACGAGTTGCCGGTCGAGGTCGTCGAGTTGGTCGAGGCGAGGAGGACGCATGAGGCTGGGCCGGCGTGCAACGCGCCGGCGAAATGGAACGTGACGCGATGATAGCGCCGAACGCCGGTGCGCCCAAACGGGATCTCACGCGTTCGCATCGCCCCGCCTCGTTCGCGCGCGGCGCCCGACTCGCCGATCGAACACCATCGATCGCCGGCCTTCGCCAAGTCCCTTTCAATTTCGATTCGTATCGGATGTAAGCAAGTGTCGCTTTCGCTGCTGCACTGCACTCAACGTGCTACTAATAAGGTGCGACGCGAGATGCGCGCTCGCGGCACTGGCCGCCGCGCCCGCTCGCACGACACCACCCCGGAGAGCCAACCATGAAGAAAATCTTGCTCACCCTCGCTACGCTCGCCGTTGCGGCCAGCGCATTCGCGCAAACCCCGCCGCAACCGCAAACGCCCGCACCGGCAGCGGCAACGGCCGCGTCTGCCCCTAGCGCCGAACAGCGTGCCGCACGCCGCGAAGCGCGCATCGAGCAGCGCATCAAGTACCTGCACGACCAGTTGAAGATCACGTCGGCGCAGGAACCGCAATGGAAAACGTTCGCCGACACGATGCGCGAGAACGGCGACACGATGGGCCGCCTCTATCGCGCCCGGATGGAAAGCCATGACGTGTCCGCGGTCGACGACATGAAGCAGTACGCGGAACTCGCGCAGGCGAACGCGGACGGCGCGAAAAAGCTCGCCGACGCATTCGCGCCGCTCTACGAGCGCTTCCCGGCCGACCAGAAGGCGCTCGCCGACACGACGTTCCGCAGCTGGCTGCACCACGGCGGCGAACACCGCGGCAAGGGCAAGGCCGCGAGCAAGGAAGGCAAGGCAGCAGCAGCGCCGGCCGCCAGCGCGCCCGCGCAACCCTGACGTCCGCCCCGTCGGCGCCGCACTGCCCGTGCGGGCCGAACGGCGTCGCGCATCCCGCGGGAATCCGGCGCGTCACACGGCGCGCCGGATTCGGGATAAGCTCCCGGCTTTTCCCGCACTTCCCCCCTGCCATGCTCGAACTCAAGCACATCGATCTGCGTACCGACCCGCAGGCCCGTCGCGTCGTGAAGGATGAAACCGTCACGGTCGCATTCGCGGATGCCGACGGCGAACTGATGAGCCTCGAAGGCCCGAACCGCTATGTCGCGGGCGACGCGCTGATCACCGGCTCGACCGGCGACCGTTGGGTCGTGTCGCGCGCGCGCTTCGACGCGAAGTACCTGCCCGCCGATCCGGCGCTCGCGCACGGCGCGCCGGGCGCCTACCGGAACCGGCCGGCCGTCGTGCTCGCCCGCCGCATGGACGAGCCGTTCACGATCGCCCGCTCGGAAAACGGCGACACGCTGCGCGGCATGGCCGGCGACTGGGTCATGCAATATGCACCCGGCGACTATGGCGTCGTGCAGGCGCAGCGCTTCGCGCAGGTTTATCGCGACGCGTAAGCGCGCGTCGCGTGACACGCGCCGCGCCGGCATCGTGCCGGCGCGCGCCCGCGTCGCCGCTCACGCAAAGTCTTCGTCGAGTTCGAGTTCCGCGGTGCGCTCGACGGCTTCACCCGCCGCGTGCCGCTCCTCGAGCGAGCCCAGCATCGCTTCCGTGTACGCATGCAGCACCGCGTGGCTGCGGGCGCGCTGCATCGGCCTGAGCGCCAGATAGCGCGCCAGCGCGGCCGGCGCGATGCGGATATCGAGCGTCATCCGTTTCGGCGTCGAACCGAAACGCATCGCGAGCCACTGCACGGACAGGAAGCGCCCGCGTTCGTCGCTGCTTTCGGCAAAACGCGTCTGCTCCGGAAAGAGATCGCAGATCACTCGCGCGAGCGCGTCGAATTCGGCACTTGCGCATTCGATCAGATAGTCGTCCATTCCGCCTCTCCCGTCAGGCCGCCGCGCGCGGCGACCGGCACGCCTTCACCAGCACGGCGACCAGGATCGCGGCCAGCACGAAATACACGGCCTCGAGCGATCCGGCCGGCAGCACGCGCACCTGGTACAGCAACGCCGGTGCGGCCGCCAGCGCATGCAGCACGATCGCGAGCGGCAGTACGCCCGCGCGGCCGGCACGCACGCCGCGCCAGACCAGCACCGACAGCGCGAGCTGCACCGCGAACGCCGCGCAGCGCTCGATCAGCAACAGCAAGATCGACTGTGCCGACAGCGTCGCCAGCATCACGTGCAGCCGCACGACGGTATCGCCCGGCAGGTCCGCGAGCTGCGTCTCGAGCTGCCCGCGGCTCGCGAGCCACGCGAGATACGACCACTGGCCCCAGACGAGCACGCCGACGAACCAGGCTTCGGCACCGGCATGGCCGATCCCGTAGCCGATGCCGCGCCCGTCGCCGGCCGACGCGCCGTAGCGGCGGTTCAGGAACCGGAACCCGAGATAACGGCCGACTTCCTCGAACACGGCAGTCGCGAGCGCGCTGTACGCAACGAATGCGAGCGGCTGCGTGAGCCAGCCGCCGGCGGGCGTCTGGCTCAGCACGAGGCCATGGAATGCGCGTTCGACGATCATCGCGAACAGCGTGAAGACGGCGACGCCGACGATCGTGTCGCGGCGGTCGAGCGCAAGCGGCTTGCGCAGGGTACGGAAGAGAACGAACGGCAGTAGCGCGATGATCAGCGTGGCGGCGATCAGCACCGCCAGCGTGACGGGAGCGACAGTCATGAATTTCCTTGTTCGGGGCAGCGCACCTGACGCGCCGCGTGCCCCGCATGATACTCAGCTTGCGGTCGACGCGCGCGCAATCAGCTCGCCCGGCAGCATCGCGACGCGCACGTCGCCGACCGCGCCGTCGATGCGCTCGTGCACGAATTCGACGGCCTTGTAGCCGATCTCGTAGGTCGGCTGACGGATCGTCGTGATGCCGATCAGCTCGGCCCACTCCGGATCGTCGATCGACAGCAGCGCGGCCTTTTCCTGCCATGCGGCGCCGAAGCGGGCGCGCAGGTGGCGCGCGATCGCGAGCGCGACCGGCGCGTTCGCGGCGAACAGCGCCGCCCGCACGCCGCGCTGCGTGGCCGCGTCGACGCGCGCGTCGAGGTCGGCGAGCGCCACGGCGGCCGCGGCCGGCTCGTTCAGGTCGAGCACGACCGTCGGCGGCACCGGCAGCCCGCGCGCCTCGAGCGCCGCGCGGAACGCGGCCTCGCGCAGGCGCCGCGAGCTGACGCGCTCGAACGGCTGCACGACGAAATGAATCGCATCGAAGCCGCGCGCGATCAGGTGCGCGAGCGCCGTCTCGATCGCATCGGTGTTGTCGAGCCCGATCAGGTCCGCCTCGAAGCCCTCGACCGTCCGGTCGACGAGCACGGCCGGGATGCCGCCGCCGCGCAGCGGGCGCAGCACGTCTTCCTCGGCGCCGAGCGCATTGACGATCAGCCCTTCGACCCGGTAGGTCGTGAGCAGCTGCAGGAAGCGCCGCTCCATCTCGACTTCATTGGCCGCGTGGCAGATGAGCGGCATGTAGCCGAGCGCGTGGCACGCGGCCTCGACGCCCAGCAGCACTTCGACGGTATAGGGATTGGTCAGGTCGGCCGCGAGCATGCCGAGCAGCCGGTTGCGGCCGCGCTTCAGCCCGCGCGCCATCTGGTTCGGCCGGTAGTTCAGGCGCGCGATCGCCGTCTCGATCCGCTGGCGCAGATCGGCGGACAGCACGTGCGTCTCGCCGTTCAGATAGCGCGAAACGCTGGTCTTGCCCGTGCCGGCTTCGCGTGCGACGTCGCTGATCGTCGCCGGACGCTGCGTGGAAGGTTGCGAATCGCTCAAGTCGTGCCTCGCGACGTACGATCCGCGCCGCTTCGTGTGCGGACGGACCTTTGTTGTTGGATACGAACGCCCCCCGGCGCACGCCGCCGCTCCCCTGCTTCGCGGTCAAGCGAAGCCGGCGCGTTCGCGCCCGCTCCGCTCGCCCGACACGCACGGCGATCGGCCGCACCGGGCTGGCACGGATGCCCGTCGCCGGACGCCGCCGGCCGCGTGGCCGGGTCGTCGATGCGCGACGAGCGGGCGATCATAACGCAGCCTGCCCTCCCGCACCAAGACCATCGACTCTAACGGCAGCGGCGGCCCGCCGGCCGGCCGCCGGCGCTCAGACGCGCGCGAGCGCGTCCGGATTGACGAGATTCGTGCGCAGCGTGCCGGCCAGCGCTCCGACCAGGTTTTCCGCGGCGCAGCGCGCCATCGCATGGCGCGTCTCGTGGGTCGCCGAGCCGATATGCGGCAGCGCGACGACATTGCTCATCCGCAGCAGCGGCGAGTCCGCCGCCAGCGGCTCCTTCTCGAAGACGTCGAGCCCCGCGCCGCGGATCGTGCCGGCCCGCAGCGCGTCGATCAGCGCGGCCTCGTCGACCACCGGCCCGCGCGACGCGTTGATCAGGATCGCGCCGCGGTTCATCTTCGCGAATTCGGCCGCGCCGATCAGGTGATGCGTTTGCGGCGACAGCGGCACCTGCAGGCACACGAAGTCCGACTGCGCGAGCAGCTCGTCGAGCGTCACGCGGCGGGCGCCGTACTGCGTCTCGGCTTCGGCGTGCGCGGCACGGTTCGTGTACAGCACCTGCATCCGGAAGCCGAGCGCCGCGCGGCGCGCGACCGCGCCGCCGATCCGCCCGAGCCCGACGATGCCGAGCGTCTTGCCCTGCACGTCGGTGCCGTACAGATCGGGGCCGATGCTGCGCTGCCAGTGACCGGCCTTCACCCACTCCGCCAGTTCGACCACCCGCCGCGCGGACGCGAGGATCAACGAGAACACGGTATCGGCGGTCGATTCGGTCAGCACGTCGGGCGTATGCGCGAGCACGATCCCGCGCCGCGTGAGATCCGCGACGTCGAAGTTGTCGTAGCCGACCGAGATCGTCGACCAGGCCTTCAGCCGCGGCGCGCGATCGAGCATCTGCGGCGTGACCTTCAGGCTCGCGCCGATCGCGCCGTCCGCGTCGCCGAGCGCATCGGCGAGCGCGTCGGCGCCGTCGGCCTGCACGAGCTCCGCATGCTCGCGCAGGTACGCGAGCACGTCATCGGGCAGCGGCTTGTACGCGACGATACGAGGCTTCATCGTTTTCATTTTCCTTGCAGCGGCGTCGCGAGCGGGTGCGCATCGCGCGCCTGGGGTTTGACGGACAGCGTGAGGATCACCGCGGCGACGAGCGCGACGCTCATGAACGCATACGATGCGACGGGCGACCCGGTCGCCCCGTTCAGGTAGCCGACGAAATACGAGCCGACGAACGAGCCGAGCGCGCCCATGCTGTTGATCAGCGCCATCGCGCCGCCGGCGACGTTCCTCGGCAGCAGTTCCGGCACGATCGCGAAGAACGGGCCGTACGGCGCGTACATCGCTGCGCCCGCGACGACCAGCAGCGCATACGAGATCCAGAAATGCGACGAGCCGAGCGCATACGACGCGGCGAACGCGGCCGCGCCGACCAGCAGGAACGGCCACACGAAGCCGCGGCGCGAGCCGACCTTGTCGGACGCCCACGACGCGACCAGCATCGCGATCGTCGCCGCGAGGTACGGCAGCGCCGACAGCCAGCCGGTCGCGACCATCCCGAGCTCGGAGCCGTTCTTGACGATCGACGGCAGCCACAGCACGAAGCCGTACACGCCGATGCTCCAGCAGAAATACTGCGCGCACAGCTTGATCACGGCCGGCGAGCGGAACGCCTCGCCGTAGTTGCGCACGGGCTTGATCGCCGCCTGTTCGGCCGCGAGCGCGGCGTCGAGGTCGCGCTTTTCCTGCGCGGTGAGCCACGGCGAATCGGCCGGCTTGTCCTGCACGAGGAACCACCAGCATACGGCCCAGATGATGGCAGGCACGCCTTCGGCGATGAACATGTGGCGCCAGCCGAATTCGTGCACGAGATAGCCCGACACGATCGACATCCACAGCACCGTGACCGGGTTGCCGAGGATCAGGAACGTGTTCGCGCGCGAGCGCTCGTTCTTCGTGAACCAGTTGCTGATGTAGATCAGCATCGCCGGCATCACCGCCGCCTCGACCACGCCGAGCACGAAGCGGATCGCCATCAGCGACGGAATGTTGGTGACCACCCCCGTGAGCGCCGCGCACGCGCCCCACAGCACGAGGCTGGCGAACACGAGCTTCTTGACGCTGCGGCGCTCCGCATAGATCGCGCCCGGAATCTGGAAGAAGAAGTAGCCGAGGAAGAACAGCGCGCCGATCAGCGACGACAGGCCCTTGCTGATCCCGAGGTCCTGGTTGATGCCGGCGGCTGCAGCGAACCCGTAGTTCGCGCGGTCGAGGTAAGCAAGGCTGTAGGTGATGAACACGATCGGCATGATCGTCCACCAGCGTCGTGCTGCGAGATTGGCTGCCATCAGAGTGTCTCCTTGGGTGATCGGAGTGGGCGGGTCAAGCGCCCGGCTCCGCTCCCGTCCTTTCGGGAATCGACCGGCGTCGGCGCGATGGCGCCTGCTCCGGCCTCATGCAAAACCGTGCACGAAGCACGAATTGGGTCCGCGGATTGTGCCGTGTCCGGCCTCTCATTGCGCGGTGACGGTTTCCTCTAGGCGATCGGCGCGATTGCTGACGTTTTCGAGCCGATCGAGCGCCGCGCGGGTCGGCAAGCCTTCCGAATCGCCGATCACCTGGATCGCGAGCGCCCCGATGCGATTGCCGCGCGCGACCGCCTGCTCGACGGAGCGGCCTTCCAGCAGCGCGCTGACCACGCCGACCGCGAAGCCGTCGCCGGCGCCGACCGTGTCGACCACGTTCGCGACACGCTCGCCCGCCACCGTGCCCTCGCGGCCGTCGGCCGTGCGGAAGTACGCGCCGTCGGCGCCCAGCTTGATCACCACGCCGCGCGCGCCCTGTGCCAGGTAGAAGCCCGCGATGTCGGCCGGCGTGTCGTGCCCGGTGAGCTGCTGCCCTTCGGCCAAGCCCGGCAGCACCCAGTCGGCGAGCGACGCGAGCGCGTTCAGCGTCTTCGCCATCACGTCGGCGGACGGCCACAGCGTCGGGCGCAGGTTCGGATCGAACGAGATCGTCTTGCCGGCCGCACGCATCTCGCGCGCCAACCGGAACGCAAGCTCGCACGACGTCGCGGAGATCGCGGGTGCGACGCCCGTCAAATGCAGGTGCCGTGCGCCGAGCACGTAGTCGGCCACGTAGTCGTCGCACGACAGGTGGCTCGCGGCCGAGCCCTTGCGGAAATATTCGACGGTCGGGTCGCTGCCGTCGTCGTTGCGCGACTTCAGCTGGAAGCCGGTCGGATAGCGCGGATCGACGATCACGCACGACGCGTCGATGCCTTCGCGCGCGAGCGTGTCGAGCACGTAGCCGCCGAACGAATCGCGGCCCACCCGGCTCATCCAGCCGACCCGGAAGCCGAGCCGCGACAGGCCGATCGCGACGTTCAGGTCCGCGCCCGCGATCCGTTTCGTGAATTGCGCGGCGTGCGCGAGGTGGCCGGGCTCGGCGGCGACGAACATCGCCATCGCCTCGCCGTAGGTCACGACATCGAGTGCTGCCTTCATGAGTGCATTCCTCCGTATCCTTCGAGCGTCACGCGGCGGCGAGCCACGCGACGCGCCGGCCGGCATCGCCCGCCAGGTCGGCCGCATCGAACGGGAATTCGATGCCGCGCGGCGCCGCTTGCGGCAGGGCCGCGAGCACGCCAGTCACGAGCGTGTCGCCCGGCGCCGGCGCCACCGCGAAACGGCGCGCGCCCTCGCCAGCGACTGCCTTGCAATGAATGTATTCCACATGCGGCGCGAGTGCGTGCGCGCACGCGAGCGGCGCTTCGCCCGGCCATTGCCAGTTGCCGATGTCGAACGTCATGCCGAGCGCGTCGGGCGCGCCCGCCTCGGCCAGCGCCGCGAACAGCCCGCTGAATTGCACGAGCGCGCCGCCCACCGGCAACTGGCCGTTCTCGACCACCACGCGGGCACGCGCGCCGCGCGACAGCGCGACGATCTCGGCCGCGTGCGCGTCGCCGGCGAAGCCGCCGAGCTGGAACTTGACGAAGCGCGCGCCGAGCGCGTCGGCTTCGACGAGCGTGTCGCGCAGCGCGTCGACGTCGAGCGCGCCGGTTTCCGTGTACAGCGTGGCCGGCGTCGAATAGACCGACCACAGCCCGTGCGCAGCGAGCGCCGTGCCGAGCTCGGCCAGCGCGCCGGGCGTCGCGTCGTCGTCCGATGCGAACAGTTCGCGCCGCACCTCGAAGCCGGTCGCACCGGATGCCGCCGCGGTCGCGATGAATGCACGGTGGCCCTCCTGACGCACGCGGTCCATCCCGAATGCGCTCGCCACGATCACGATGTCTGCCATGTCTGCCCTTTTTTCTCCGAAATGGAACCGGTTCCATTTGCTTGAGACGGATGGTGCGCTTCGCCCCGGACGCACGCCATAGAGGAAATCCCTAAGGACGGCCGCCGCACGAGCGTGCGCGGGCGCACGGGCATCCGGCGCTCCAGGACCGGCTTCGGGCGCCTACCCGGCGTCGTGCGCGAGGCTCGTTTCGAGGAACTGGGCGGCCACGCGCGACGGCGCCGCGCCGTGCGGCACCAGGATCGAGAAATGACGCGTGAGCGGCGCGGGGGCGAGCGAGCGCGGCACGAGCGCCGCCCCCTCGTGACGCAGCGACATCGCGGACACGAAGCCGACGCCCATCCCCGCGCGCACGGCCTCCTTCACGGCCTCGACACCGGCGATCTCGAACGCGACACGCATCGGCGCGCCGCCGTGCGCGAACGCGCGTTCCACGAGTTGCCGCACGCCGGAGCCCTCCTCGCGCAGCACGAGCGGATGCGCGGCGAGTGCCTCGAGCGTGACGCCGGCTGCGTACTCGGGCGCGGCGAGCGCATGCCCGGCCGGCACGACCGCGACGATCTCGTCCTCGTGCCATGCGTGCACGGCGGTGCCGGGCGGCAGCGCCTCGCCGGGCGGCCCTTCGATCATTGCAATGTCGAGCGATGCCAGCGCGGCGACCACGTCGGCCGTATTGCCGCTCATCGTGTGGATCGCCACCCGCGGCACGCGCGGCTGGAACGCCGCGATCAGGTAAGGCAGCAGGTAGCTGGCCGGCGTCGTGCTCGCGCCGATCCGCAGCGTGCCGGCGTCGAGCCCGCGCACCGCGTCGCGAAACGCGCGCGCCTGCGCGAACGTGTCGCGCTGGGCCTTCGCGTACTGCGCGAGCTGCTCGCCGACCGGCGTCAGGCGGATGCCGCGGCCGTCACGCTGGTACAGCGGCTCGCCGAACTCGTCCTGCAGCAGGCGCAGCTGGCCCGACACGGCCGGCTGCGACAGATGCAGCGCCACGGCAGCGCGGCTGATGTTCAGGTGTTCGGCGACGGCCGCGAACGTTATCAGTTGATCCGGGGTCATGAGGATGAATTATCGGCTTCCCGGATAGTTTACGTCACAAATCACAATTTTTCATATCGATATAACCAAATTAGGATTAGACCATCGCAACCTGCTTGATCACGGTGCCCCATGTCCACTGCTCCGACTCCCCACCTCGCCCACGCCGCGCCGTCGCTGCGCGGCCAGTTGAACGGCGTGCTGTTCGTCGCGCTGTTCGCCGCCGCCGTCACCAGCCTGTCGCAGCTGCCGGCAGTCGCCGGGCTCGGCCTGTCGCCGCTGATCGTCGGCATCGTCGCCGGTGCGCTGTACGGCAACGCGCTGCGCGACGGCATGCCCGCGAGCTGGGCGGCCGGCGTCAACTTTTCCGCGCGCAAGCTGCTGCGCATCGCGGTCGCGTTCTTCGGCCTGCGCGTGAGCCTGCAGGAAATCGCGCAGGTCGGCCTGCCGGGCCTGACGGTGTCGGTGCTGATCGTCGTCAGCACGCTTGCGATCGGCACCTGGGTCGGCATGAAGGTGATGAAGCTCGATCGCGACGCGGCGCTCCTGACCGCCGCCGGCAGCGCGATCTGCGGTGCGGCCGCCGTGCTCGCGTTCGAGTCGACGCTGCAGTCGAAGCCGCACCAGAGCGCGATGGCCGTGGGCAGCGTGGTGCTGTTCGGCACGCTGTCGATGTTCCTGTATCCGTTCGCGTATCACGCCGGCCTGCTTAACCTCGACCCGACCGGCCTCGGCCTGTTCTTCGGCGGCACGATCCACGAGGTCGCGCAGGTGGTCGGCGCGGCGAGCGACATCAGTCCGGAGGTCACGCGCGTCGCGACCATCGTGAAGATGACCCGCGTGATGCTTCTGGTGCCGGTGCTGCTCACGCTCGGCTGGTGGCTCGCCCGCTCCGCGCGCTCGGCCGATGCGACCGCTCAAGGCGCGCAAGGCAAGCGCAAGGTGGCGGTGCCGTGGTTCGCGCTCGGTTTCCTCGGCTTCGTGATCGTCAATTCGCTGAACGTGCTGCCCGCCGACGTCACGCACACGCTGAACCTGCTCGACACCTTCGCGCTGACGATGGCGATGACCGCGCTCGGCATCGAGACCCGCGTGTCGCAGATCCGCGAGGCCGGCCCGCGCGCGCTGACCACCGGCCTGATCCTGTACGTGTGGCTGATCGCCGGCGGCTACGCGATCACCTGGGCGGTACAGCACTGGCTTGGCTGAGCCGCGCAGCCACGCCGCGACACGCGCCGCGCCCGACGGGAAGGTCCCGCGGGCGCGGCGCAGTGCTATGCTTCGCGTCGTTTTCCTTCGTCCTCTTCATCACCCTCTTTCAGCCGTGCTCTCGTTCCTGCTGAAGCTGCGCACTCGCGCCCAGACGCTGTTCCGCCTGTCGGACGCCCATACGATGCTGATCTGGTCGGCCGTCGTCGGCGTCGGCGGCGCCTTCGCCACCATGGCGTTCCGCGAAGGCATCGACCTGATGCAGCGCCTGATCTCGGGGCACAGCGGCAGCTTCGTGGAGATGGCGAAAAGCCTGCCTTGGTACGTGCGCTTCTGGATGCCGGCCGCGGGCGGCTTCCTCGCCGGCTGCGTGCTGTTGCTCGCGACGCGCGGCGACCGAAAATCCGGCAACATCGACTACATGGAAGCCGTCGCGCTCGGCGACGGCGTCGTGCCGGTGCGGCAGAGCCTGTGGCGCAGCGTGTCGTCGCTGCTGACGATCGGCAGCGGCGGCTCGATCGGCCGCGAAGGCCCGATGGTGCAGCTCGCGGCGCTCGCCGCGTCGCTGGTCGGCCGCTTCGTGCACTTCGACCCGCCGCGCCTGCGCCTGCTCGTCGCGTGCGGCGCCGCGGCTGGGATCACGTCCGCGTACAACGCGCCGATCGCCGGCGCGTTCTTCGTCTCCGAAATCGTGCTCGGCACGATCGCGATGGAGAGCTTCGGGCCGATGGTCGTCGCGTCCGTCGTCGCGAACATCGTGATGCGGGAATTCGCCGGCTACCGGCCGCCGTACGAGATGCCGGTGTTCCCGGCCGTGACGGGCGCCGAAGTGCTGCTGTTCGTCGTGCTCGGCGCGCTGTGCGGCGTGCTCGCGCCGCAGTTCCTGCACCTGCTCGATGCGTCCAAGAACCAGTTCAAGCGGCTGCCCGTGCCGCTGCCGGTGCGGCTCGCGCTCGGCGGCCTCGTGGTCGGCGTGATCTCGGTGTGGATTCCGGACGTGTGGGGCAACGGCTACAGCGTCGTGAACCACATCCTGCATGCGCCGTGGACCTGGCAGGCGCTGGTCGCGGTGCTGGTGTTCAAGGTGATCGCGACCGCCGCGACCGCAGGCTCCGGCGCGGTCGGCGGCGTGTTTACGCCGACGCTGTTCGTCGGCGCCGTGTTCGGTTCGCTGTTCGGGCTCGCGATGCACGCGCTGTGGCCCGGCCACACGTCCGCGTACTTCGCGTATGCGATGGTCGGGATGGGCGCGTTCCTGGCCGGCGCCACGCAGGCGCCGCTGATGGCGATCCTGATGATCTTCGAGATGACGCTGAGCTACCAGGTCGTGCTGCCGCTGCTGGTGTCGTGCGTGTTCGCGTATTTCGTCGCGCGCGCGACCGGCACGACGTCGATGTACGAGATCACGCTGCACCATCACCAGGACGCACAGGAACGGCTGCGGCTGCGCACCACCCAGATGCGCGAGCTGATCCAGCCCGCGCAGACGATCGTGCCGCTCACCGCGAGCGTCGCCGACATGACGCGCGTGTTTCTCGAATATCCGGTGAAGTATCTGTACGTGACCGACGACGCCGGGCGCTTCCGCGGCGCGGTCGCGCTGAAGGACATCACGTCCGACCTGCTCGACAAGCGCGACACGACCGACAAGACGGCCGCGCACTACACGCATACGCCGTTTCCGCTGCTCACGCCCGACATGCCGCTCGCGACCGCGCTCGAACGCTTCATGGCGTTCCAGGGCGAACGGCTGCCGGTGATCGAAAGCGAAGCCGAGCCGACGCTCGCGGGGGTCGTCTACAAGACGTCGCTGCTCGACGCATACCGGCGGATGACCGGCGAGCGGTGACGGCGCCGGTGCGCGACGCCCGATGTGGCGTCGCGGTCTTATTGATCGCCACGCCGGCCGGCCAACCGTCTGGCCGCCCGCATCGGCGCCCGGCCGTTCAGTCCGGCGCGCGCCCCAGCACGACCCGTGCGAAGAACCCCGCGAGCACCGATTCGGCCACGTCGGCCGACACGTGCTGCGGGTCGGCCGTGTAGTACGACTGCACGCCGTCGCACAGGCACATCAATCCGAACGCGAGCGTGTCGGCCGGCAGCAGCAGCGGCGTGCCCGCGCGCTCGGCGAAGCGCTGGATGAATTCGGCCATCTGCAGCCGCTTGCCGTGCAGGAACTGGTTGAAGCGCACGCGGAACTTCGCGTCGCGCGCCGCCTGCAGCTTCGCCTCGCCCCACAGCAGCGAATATTCGTCGTCGCGAAACAGCGTCCGGTAGTACGCGAGCGCCATCGACTCCATCTGCTCGCGCGCCCCGCCTATCTCGAAGATCGCCTCGAAATCGGCCCGCACCGAATCGTGGTCGCGCTCGAGCAATTCGAGCAGCAGTTCCGACTTGCTGCGGAAGTTCGAGTAGAACGCGCCGCGCGTGTAGCCGGCCGCCGCGGCGATGTCCTCGACGCTCGCCGCGACAAAGCCTTTCTTCATAAAAATCCGGTGCGCGGCAGCCAGCAGACGTTCGCGCGTCTGGTCCCTGCTCTGCTCGCGAGTTAAGCGCTGAGGTTTCATGGCGCGCAGTCTAGCACCAACTTCCTTTCAGATTCATCTTTGCACTCAGATACAGGTGTGTATTAGAATCCACCGCAGTTTCCGAACGACCTCGTTCGGCTGTGTTCGTGTGCGCCCGACTGGCGCCACTCGGGGCAAGCGCCCACCGCGCTTGCCGGCCTCGTTCCGCTCTCACCTCATCTGGGGGTTTCGTGAATCGCTCCGGTTCCCGCGCCGTGCTGCTGGTCGGCACCGCGCTCGTCCTCGCCGCCTGTCATCCGAAGGAAGCCGCGCCGCCCGCGCCGCGCCCGGTCGTCGCGCTGCCCGCGCGCGCCGACGGCGCCGCGGCCGCCGCCACGCTGCCCGGCGAGATCCAGCCACGTTACGCGACGCCGCTGTCGTTCCGCATCGCGGGCAAGATCATCGAGCGCAAGGTGCGGCTCGGCGATACCGTCAAGGCCGGCCAGGTCGTCGCGCTGCTCGATCCGTCCGACGTCGAGAAGAACGCCGCGAGCGCGCAGGCGCAATTCGATGCCGCGTCGCACAGCCTCGCGTTCGCGAAGCAGCAGCGCGATCGCGATCGCGCGCAGGCGCGCGAGAACCTGATCGCAACGGCGCAGCTGGAGCAGACCGAGAACAGCTACACGTCCGCGCTCGCGCAGCGCGATCAGGCGCAGCAGCAGCTCGCGCTCGCGAAGAACCAGCTCCGCTATGCGACGCTCGTCGCCGATCACGCCGGCACCATCACCGCCGAGCAGGCCGACACCGGCCAGAACGTATCGGCCGGCCAGGCCGTCTACCAGCTCGCGTGGTCGGGCGACGTCGACGTCGTCAGCGACGTGCCCGAGGCCGCGCTCGCATCGCTCGCGCCCGGTCACGCGGCGAGCGTCACGCTGCCGTCGCTGCCGGGCCGCCAGTTCGCCGCGAAGGTGCGCGAAATCGCGCCGGCCGCCGATCCGCAAAGCCGCACCTGGCGTGTGAAGCTCACGCTCGCCGCACCCGATCCGGCCGTGCGTCTCGGGATGACCGCGAACGTCGCGTTCGACGGCGCGCCGGTTGCCGGCAACGCGCCGAGCATCACACTGCCCGCGACCGCGCTGTTCCACGACGGCCCGCATCCCGCGCTGTGGGTCGTGCGCGCGAAGGACGACACGCTCGAGCTGCGCCGCGTCGACGTCGCGCGCTTCAACGAACGCACCGTCACCGTGTCGAGCGGGCTGCAGCCGGGCGAGCGCGTCGTGCTGCAAGGCGTGCATACGGTCAGCGCGGGCGAGAAGGTGCGGCCGGTCGCCCCGCTGCACGCGGAGGACTTCGCGTCATGAGCAGCCCCCGCGAAGAAGGCCGCTTCAACCTGTCGGCATGGGCGCTGCGCCACCAGGCGCTGGTCGTCTACCTGATCGCGCTCGCGACGCTCGCGGGCATCCTCGCGTACACGCGGCTCGCGCAATCCGAAGACCCGCCGTTCACGTTCCGCGTGATGGTGATCCGCACGTTCTGGCCCGGCGCGAGCGCGCGGCAGGTGCAGGAACAGGTGACCGACCGGATCGGCCGCAAGCTGCAGGAAACGCCGGCCATCGACTTCCTGCGCAGCTATTCGCGGCCCGGCGAATCGCTGATTTTCTTCACGATGAAGGACTCGGCGCCCGTGCAGGACGTGCCCGAGACCTGGTACCAGATCCGCAAGAAGGTCGGCGACATCGGCCATACGCTGCCGCCCGGCGTGCAGGGCCCGTTCTTCAACGACGAGTTCGGCGACGTCTACACCAACATCTGGACGCTCGAAGGCGACGGCTTCACGCCCGCGCAGCTCCACGACTATGCGGACCAGTTGCGCACCGTGCTGCTGCGCGTGCCCGGCGTCGGCAAGGTCGACTATTTCGGCGATCCCGACCAGCGCATCTTCATCGAAGTGAACAATGCGCAGCTCACGCGCCTCGGCATCTCCCCTCAGCAACTCGGGCAGGCGATCAACGCGCAGAACGACATCTCGTCGGCCGGCGTGCTGACGACCGCCGACGACCGCGTATTCGTGCGGCCGAGCGGCCAGTTCGACAACGTCGCCACGATCGCCGACACGCTGATCCGCATCAACGGCCGCACGTTCCGGCTCGGCGATCTCGCCACCGTGAAGCGCGGCTACGACGATCCGGCCGTCACGCAGATGCGTGCGAACGGTCACGCCGTGCTCGGCATCGGCGTGACGATGCAGCCGGGCGGCGACGTGATCCGGCTCGGCAAGGCGCTCGACGCCGAATCGAAGGATCTGCAGGCGCGGCTGCCGGCCGGCCTCAAGCTGACGCTGGTGTCGAGCATGCCGCATGCGGTCGCGCATTCGGTCGACGACTTCCTCGAAGCCGTCGCCGAAGCGGTCGCGATCGTGCTGGTCGTGAGCCTCGTGTCGCTCGGCCTGCGCACCGGGATGGTCGTCGTGATCTCGATTCCGGTCGTGCTCGCCGTCACGGCCCTGTTCATGTACCTGTTCGACATCGGGCTGCACAAGGTGTCGCTCGGCACGCTCGTGCTCGCGCTCGGGCTGCTCGTCGACGACGCGATCATCGCGGTCGAGATGATGGCCGTGAAGCTCGAGCAGGGCTACAGCCGCGCGCGCGCCGCCGCGTTCGCGTACACGAGCACCGCGTTCCCGATGCTGACGGGCACGCTCGTCACCGTGTCGGGCTTCCTGCCGATCGCGCTCGCGAAATCGAGTACCGGCGAGTACACGCGCTCGATCTTCGAGGTGTCGGCGATCGCGCTGATCGCGTCGTGGTTCGCGGCCGTCGTGCTGATCCCGCTGCTAGGCTTCCACCTGCTGCCCGAACGCAAGAAGCACGCGCACGAAGCGCACCTGCCGGACGATCACGAGCACGACATCTACGACACGCGCTTCTACACGCGCTTGCGCGGCTGGATCGACTGGTGCATCGAGCGGCGCTTCGTCGTGCTGCTGATCACCGGCGCCCTGTTCGTGGTCGCGCTGGCGGGCTTCTCGCTCGTGCCGCAGCAGTTCTTCCCGAGCTCCGATCGCCCCGAGCTGCTGATCGACCTGCGGCTGCCCGAAGGCGCGTCGTTCGCGGCGACGCTGCGCGAAACCGAACGCCTCGAGAAGGTGCTCGACAAGCGGCCCGAGATCGACCATTCGGTGAACTTCGTCGGCAGCGGCGCGCCGCGCTTCTACCTGCCGCTCGACCAGCAGTTGCAGTTGCCGAACTTCGCGCAGTTCGTCGTCACCGCGAAATCCGTCGAGGATCGCGAGAAGCTCGCCGCCTGGCTCGAGACCACGCTGCGCGACCGCTTCCCGGCCGTGCGCTGGCGCCTGTCGCGGCTCGAGAACGGGCCGCCCGTCGGTTACCCCGTGCAATTCCGCGTGAGCGGCGACGACATCGCGACGGTGCGCGCGATCGCCGAGAAGGTCGCGGCGACGATGCGCGGCGACGCGCGCACGGTGAACGTGCAGTTCGACTGGGACGAGCCGGCCGAACGTTCGGTGCGCTTCGAGCTCGACCAGAAGAAGGCGCGCGAGCTGAACGTCACGTCGCAGGACGTGTCGAGCTTCCTCGCGATGACGCTGTCCGGCACGACCGTCACGCAATACCGCGAACGCGACAAGCTGATCGCGGTCGACCTGCGTGCGCCGCGCGCCGATCGCGTCGATCCCGCGCAGCTCGCGGGCCTCGCGATGCCGACGCCGAACGGCCCCGTGCCGCTCGGTTCGCTCGGCCGCTTCACGCCGACGCTCGAATACGGCGTCGTGTGGGAACGCGACCGCCAGCCGACCATCACCGTGCAGTCCGACGTCCGCGCCGGCGCACAGGGCATCGACGTCACGCATGCGATCGACGGCAAGCTGAATGCGTTGCGCGCGCAACTGCCGGTCGGCTACCAGATCAACATCGGCGGGTCGGTCGAGGAAAGTGCGAAGGCGCAAACGTCGATCAACGCGCAGATGCCGCTGATGGCGATCGCCGTGTTCACGCTGCTGATGATCCAGCTGCAGAGTTTCTCCCGCGTGCTGATGGTCGTGCTGACCGCCCCGCTCGGCCTGATCGGCGTGGTCGGCACCCTGCTGCTGTTCGGCCAGCCGTTCGGCTTCGTCGCGATGCTCGGCGTGATCGCGATGTTCGGGATCATCATGCGCAACTCGGTGATTCTCGTCGACCAGATCGAGCAGGACATCGCGGCCGGCCACGGACGCTTCGACGCGATCGTCGGCGCGACCGTGCGGCGCTTCCGCCCGATCACGCTGACGGCCGCGGCCGCCGTGCTCGCGCTGATCCCGCTGTTGCGCTCGAACTTCTTCGGGCCGATGGCGACCGCGCTGATGGGCGGCATCACGAGCGCGACCGTGCTGACGCTGTTCTACCTGCCCGCGCTGTACGCCGCGTGGTTCCGCGTGAAGCGCGACGAACGCGACCCGCGCGACGCCCCGCCGCACGACGGCGGCACGCCTGCCGCGCCGTCGGGAGCCTGACCATGGAACTGTCGATGAACCTGAAAACGAACGCCGCGCGGATGCTCGCGGCCGCGAGCCTCGCCGGCCCGCTCGCCGGCTGCGCATGGTTCGCGCCGAGCGGCGAGCCGCCCGCGATGCCGTCGCCCGCGCATTACGGCGCCGCGCCGCAAGTGCCGCAGACCGTCGCCGCGCAAGGCGTCGCGCAGCAGTTCGACGTCGGCGCGCAGCCCGTGCCCGACTGGTGGACGCAGTACCGCTCGGATGCGCTGAACGCACTCGTCGACGAAGGGCTGCGCAACAGCCCGACGCTCAGCGCCGCCGCGCACTCGCTGGATGCCGCGCGCGAGCAGTTGCGCGGGCAGATCGGCAGCTCGATGCTGCCGTCGATCGACGCCGGCGGCCAGGCCACGCGCCAGCGTGCGCTCGGCGTGCCGATCCCCGCGCTCGGCGCGCCGACGTTGCTGTACGACACGTTCGTCGGGCAACTGCAGGCGAGCTATACGGTCGACCTGTTCGGCGTATCGCGCTTCGCGAACCGGGCGCTTGCGAAACGCGTCGACGTCAGCGCGTTCCAGCTCGAATCGGCACGCCGGGCACTCGCCGCGAACATCGTCACCGCGTCGATCACGGTGTCGGTGCTCGACGCGCAGATCGCCACGACCGAACGGCTCGTCGCGCTCGCGAACGACCAGGCGCACGACGCGCAACGCCGCTACGCGCTCGGCTCGGCGTCGCGCAGCGACGCGCTGAACGCGCAGCAAAGCGCGGACACCTTCGCCGCGAGCCTGCCCGCGCTGCGCCAGCAGCGCGACTCGGCGCGCCATGCGCTGGCCGTGCTGATCGGCCGCACGCCCGACCGGCCGCCCGCCGATCTCACGCTCGCCGACCTGCACCTGCCCGCGCAAGTGCCGGTGGTCGTGCCGTCGGATCTGCTGCAAAGCCGCCCCGACATCCAGGCCGCCGACGCGGGGCTGAAGGCGGCCGCCGCCGAAGTCGGCCTCGCGACCGCGCAGCTGTTCCCGCAGCTGTCGCTGTCGGCCGCGATGGGCAAAGGCGGTTTCAGCTGGCCGGCGATGCTGTCGGGCGCCGGTTCGATCTGGAACGTCGGTGCGTCGCTGAGCCAGCCGCTGTTCCACGGCGGCGCGCTGCTCGCGCAGCGCCGTGCGGCGAAGGCGACCTACGAGGCCGCGGTCGACCAGTACAAGCAGACCGTGCTCGCTGCCTTCCAGAACGTCGCGGATTCGCTCGCCGCGCTCGAGCACGACGCTCAGGCGCTCGATGCGTCGTCGCGGGCCGCGCTGTCCGCGCGCGGCGCGTACGACGACGCGGCCGCCCGCGTTCGGCTCGGCGCGCTGCCGCCGTCGGCCGCGCGAGCAAGCGAGCTGCAGTACCGCAACGCGCGGCTCGACGAGATCCGCGCGACCGGCGCACGCTTCGCGGATACCGCGCGGCTCTATCAGGCGATGGGCACGCCGCCGGTCGACCCGACCGGCAAAGCCGGCAAGGCTGAAAAAGCCGAAAAGGCCGAAAAGGCCGGAAAGGCCGACCCGGCCGGCGACATCGGCAACGCGGCTCGAATCGCCCCCACCGCCCACGCGCGCGCGGTCACGCCCGACGCGCCGCCGTCACCGCAATAACCGCAAGAGCGCGCCGTTTGCATCGGGCGCGCGGGATCACCCCCGCGCGCCGATCCGCGATCTTCCGCTTGACCCTCACGTAGCGTAACGTTCGAGACTCCAGTGTGCGCACCGAACGGAGGACATCATGCGGCTGAAAGTGGGAGAACTGGCGAAACGCAGCGGCCTGACCGTCCGCACGCTTCATCACTATCACGCGATCGGCCTCCTGACGCCTTCGGCGCGTGCCGACAACGGCTACCGGCTGTACGACCGCGACGACATCGCCCGGCTCCACCAGATCCAGGCCCTGCGTCGCTTCGGACTGTCGCTCGCCGAAATCGGCGACTACCTGAACCGGCCCGGCACCCCGCTCGTCGCGCTCGTCGCGAGGCAGATCGCGTCGCTCGACCACCAGCTCGCGCAGACCGCGCAGCTGCGCGAGCGGCTCGTGCACCTGCACGCGCAGCTCGCCGCGGGCACGGAGCCGGAGCTGGCCGATTGGCTCACCACACTGGAGTTGATGACCGTGTACGACAAATACTTTTCCGAGGATGAACTCGCGCGCCTGCCGATGTATCGCAAGAGCCAGGCCGGCGACGCGGAATGGACGGCGCTCGTCGCCGACGTGCGTGCGCTGCACGACGCGGGCGTGCCGCCCGAGGACGAGCGCGCACGCGCGCTAGCCGGCCGCTGGATGGCGCTGCTCGTGCGCGACACGAACAACGATCCGCGGCTGCTGGCGAAGCTCAACCTGATGCACGAGCGCGAACCGTCGATGCAGTCGAAACTCGGCATCTCGACCGTGCTGCGCGACTATGTGCTGCGCGCGTCCGCGGAAACGAAGATGCGGATCTTCGAGAAGTATCTCGCGCCGGACGAGATCCGCTTCATGCGGGCGCACTTCGGTGAACGCTCGATGGAATGGCCGCAACTGATGGGCGACGTGCGCGACGCGATCGATGCGGGCGCGCAGCCCGATTCGCCGGAAGGCCGCGCGCTCGCGCAACGCTGGCTCGACCTGTTCCGCAGCTACGCGGGCGACGACCCGGCCACGCACGCGAAATTCCGCAACGCGATGATGACCGAGCCGGCGCTGACGAAGGACGCATGGGTCGACGACACGCTGCTCGGCTTCATGCGCGAGGCGATGGCGCAGCTTGCGCCGGCGCGTTGAGGGTCCAACGCCCCGGCAGCCCGGGTGGTGCGTGGCCGTTGCGCGCCGCCCGGACACGTCGTCAGGCGAGCCGGCTCGTCTCCCGTCGCGCGTCGAACGCGCCGCGCGATCACGTCTCACCGGCAGCGCCGAGCCGCGTGCTTCCTCACCACTTGCAGCCCGTATCGCGAACCGCATCCAGCGCGAGCATCGGGAGTGCGAGCAAACCGGCACTCGAGTAAGCGCGCCGGCAGTCGGCGCGCCGTGCGTCCGACACCCCGCTTGCCAGCGTCTCGTCGACCAAATGGCGACGCGCGGCCGGGAGGCCGGACGATGCGCCCAGCGCACCGACCGTGGCCGCCGCTGGGCTGCGCCCCGTCGCTCGACGCGTGCCGATCGTCGCCAGATCACGCCCCCAGTCGACCTCGGGGGTCGGCTCACGCACCGGGCTGCTTTCAGCCGAATCCGGCGCGCCTCCGGTCGTTGCCTGCGCGGGCGCGGCCGCAAGCGAACGTGTCGCCCGGCGTGGCGTCGCCGCTGCGCCGGAACGGCTTTTCGGTTCGCGCGTCTCTCGCATGGCTGCTGTCGGACCGGTGCGCCGGTCGACCTCGGTTGCGGGCGCGGGTTCGGGCGTCACGGGAATCAACCGGACGCTCAATGCAATCCGGCCCGACGACGCATCGACCCGGGCCGCAACCGGCCCGCGCGCCGCCGGCATCCGCTGCAGCGCATACCAACCGATCGCATGCAGCAACACGGCGATCACGCCTGCAACTGCCACGATGCCCGGCCGATGCCGCCGCGCCGCATCGACGACCGGCCGTTGCGGCACGTCAATCCGGCTCGCCGCCGCCGTCATCGCTGAACGCGAGCAGGTCGCCCGGCTGACAGTCGAGATACCGGCAGATCGCCTCCAGCGTCGCGAAGCGGATGCCCTTGACCTTGCCTTGCTTGAGCAGCGACAGGTTCGGTTCGGTGATCCCGACGGCCGCCGCGAGATCCTTCGAGCGGACCTTGCGGGTCGCGAGCATCACATCGAGTTTGACCACGATCGACATCGCACGCCTCAGACGAACTGCCGGTGTTCGGCATCGAGCGCGCTCGCCTGCCGCAGGATGTGCGCGATCACCGCGATACAGGCCGCAGTGAACAGCGCGACGACGTACGGCAGGCTGAAGCCGATGCTGACGACGCGATGGCCGACCGGTTCGCGAAACGTCGCCCACACGCTCAGCAGCGGTTCGCACAGCAGGCTCAACAGCACCCACAGACCGATCGCGCGCCCCGTCTTGCCGAGATGGCCGGCCGCCTGCGCCGAGAAATAGTCGCGCCGCGCGTAGGTCCGGAACAGCTCGCGCAAGTGGCGCAGGCCGCCCGCGAGCGCAACGAGCGGGACGCTCGACAGCAGGATGCCGACGGCCTTCTGCCACCACGGGAACGCGCCGACATCGACGCCCAGGTTCGTGACCACCGAATCGGTGAGGCCGAATACGAGGCCGGGCCCGGTGGCCGCGCTCAACGACGGGAACGCCCAGCACGCGGCGTTGAGCACCAGCATGCCGACGATGAACCACAGCGTGACGGTAGCCATGCGCTGACTGATACGGGCAATGCGATCGGAATGCATGCGACCTCCTCCATAGGGTGTGAACACGCATCGATTGTAAGCCAGATGTTTATCGTAAAACGATAATTATTTTGTGCAGAACAGTCATTTTTTATCGTCAATCATGACAGCCGACTGCCAACTCGCCCGACCGGCCGGGCAATCGGCGATCGTCGTGCAGGCCGATCGCGCGCCCGCGCTTCGTCATGTCGCGAGGGAACACGGGCCGGGCGTTCGGGTCCGCATTCGGCACCGGCGCCGCGCCGCCGTCCATCAGCTTGCCGTTTGATGCGACCGGTCGACGGCAGCGAGCACGACGCGCCCGCTTACCGGCCGCGCACCCCGAGCCCGAGCGCCTTCATCCGCCGGTACAGCGTGCGCTCGCTCAGTCCGACGTGCTCGGCCAGTTGCTTGCGCGTGCCATCGAACGTGCCCGCAAGCCGCACGAGCTCCGCGTCCGACACGCCGCGCGCGTCCGCCGCACGCGCCGGTGGCGTCGCCGACGCCGCGACCAGCTCAGCCGGCAGATGCTCGACGCGAATCGTGCCGTCGTCCGCGAACAGGCACGCGCGCTCGAGCACGTTGCGCAGCTCGCGGATGTTGCCCGGCCATGCATACGCGTCGAGGCACGCGCGCGCACGCTCGGTCAGCACGAACGGCCGGGCCGCGAACGGCCGCGCGCTCGCGTCGCCCGCGCCGGCGCGCGCATTCGCGATGCGCCGCAGGATCGATTCGGCCAGCAGCGCGACGTCGCCACGCCGCTCGCGCAGCGCGGGCAGCGGAATCGGGAACGCGTTGATCCGGTAGTACAGGTCCTGGCGGAACCGGCCGTCGTCGATCATCTCGCGCAGCGGCTTGTGGGTCGCCGCGACGAGCCGGAAATCCGCGCGCAGCGCCTCGACGCCGCCGACGCGCCGGAACGTCCCCGACTCGATCAGTCGCAGCAGCTTCACCTGCATCGGCAGCGGCACGTCGCCGATCTCGTCGAGAAACAGCGTGCCGCCCTGTGCGGTCTCGACGAGGCCCGGCTTGCGCTGGTTCGCACCGGTAAACGCGCCCTTCTCGTAGCCGAACAGTTCGCTCTCGAACAACGTCTCGGCGATGCCCGAACAGTCGACCACCACGAACGGCCCCATCGCACGCTCGCTCGCCTCGTGCAGCGCCCGCGCGAACAGTTCCTTGCCGGTACCCGATTCGCCGAGCAGCAGCACGGGCAACATCGACGGCGCGACGCGCTGCAGCGCGCCGAGCGCCGCATTGAATGCGTCGGCGCCGCCGACGAGCCCTTCCGCACTCGGCTGCGCCGACGCGCTGCGCACCGTCGTCAGCCGCTCGACGTAGGCGATCACGTCGCCGCGCGCATCGAAGATCGGCCGCAACTCCACGTCGACGTGCTCGGGGCCGCGCGGCGTATGGTGTATGTGCAGCACGCGGTTCAGGCTGCGCGACTCGCGCGCCTGCTTCATCGGGCAATGCTCGCCCGCCTGGTCGCACGGCACGTCGTAATGATGCGAAACCTGGAAGCAGTGCCGGCCGACGTGCTCGACGCCCGCCACGCCGAACTGGCGCCGGTACGCATCGTTCGCGGCGAGGATGCGGTAGTCGGGATCGACGACGATCATCGGTTGCGGATCCTGTTCCAGATACGCGACGAGCGCGCGCACGTCGGGCATGACCTCGCGCGACGGCGCGGGAACGATCGGAATGGTGTCGTGCGGATTCATCGGGAGGCTCGGAAACGGATGAGGGGATGGACTGCCAGGCGGACTGCCAATTCTGCCACGACACTGCCAGATATGGCAGTCGACGTCGACGGCACCCCGTCGCCGGTGCCTGCGACACACCGCGGCCACGCCAAGAATCCGAGCCGAATCAATCACCTGCCACATCATCCGGCAGCGCGGCGCGAATTGGCATGCTTCTTGAACATGGGATGTCCGATTGCAGACGCAGAACCCGATCGAGGACATCCCGTGAGCCATGCCCCCCAGCTGTCGGTCGAAGGCTTTTTCGACCAGGCGACCCACACCGTCAGCTATCTGCTGCTCGACACCGAAAGCCGCGCATGCGCGCTGATCGACAGCGTGCTCGACTACGACCCGAAATCCGGCCGCACGCACACTGCCAGCGCCGACCGGCTGATCGCGCGCGTCGCCGCACTCGGCGCGACCGTCCACTGGCTGCTGGAAACGCACGTGCATGCCGACCATCTGTCGGCCGCGCCGTACCTGAAGGCGCATGTCGGCGGACAGATCGCGATCGGCTCGCACGTGCGCCGCGTGCAGCACGTATTCGGCACGCTGTTCAACGCCGGTCCCGGCTTCGCGCAGGACGGCCGCCAGTTCGACCGCCTGCTCGACGACGGCGACACGCTCGCGCTCGGCGCGCTGACGATCCGCGCGCTGCACACGCCGGGCCATACGCCGGCGTGCCTGACCTACTGCGTCGACGACGCGACGCAGCGCGCGGCGTTCGTCGGCGACACGCTGTTCATGCCCGACTACGGCACCGCCCGCTGCGACTTCCCGGGCGGCGACGCGCGCACGCTGTACCGTTCGATCGCGCGCGTGCTCGCCCTGCCGCCCGACACGCGCCTGTATCTGTGCCACGACTACCAGCCGGGCGGCCGCGACGTGCAGTTCGTGACGACGGTGGCCGAACAGCGTCGCGCGAACGTGCACGTGAAGGACGGCGTGACCGAGGACGATTTCGTCGCCATGCGCACCGCGCGCGACGCGACGCTCGACATGCCCGTGCTGATGCTGCCGTCGGTGCAGGTCAACATGCGGGCCGGCCACCTGCCCGAGCCCGAAAACAATGGCGTGCGCTACCTGAAGATCCCGCTCGACGCGATCTGAGCCGCCGCCCCGACCGGAGAACCCCGACATGACCATCCGCCCGCTGACCGACCTGCTGTCGGTCTCGCCCCAGATCGCCGCGACCGACCTGCCCGCCCTGCACGCGGCCAGCATCCGCACGATCGTCTGCAACCGCCCGGACGGGGAAGGCGCCGACCAGCCGACCGTCGCCGAGATCCGCGCCGCCGCCGCGCCGCTCGGCATCGCCGTGCACTACCTGCCCGTCGACACCGGCAAGGTCACCGACGACCAGGCCGCGCAGTTCGGCACGCTCGTCGCGTCGCTCGCCGGCCCGGTACTCGCGTACTGCCGCAGCGGCACGCGTTCGGCGACGCTGTGGGCGCTGTCGCAGGCAGGCCGGCGTCCTGCCGGCGACATCGTCGCGATCGCCGCCACGGCCGGCTACGACCTCGGCGCGCTCGCACCGCGTCTCATGCGAGATCTCGCGCAAGACGGCCGCCAGGCCGCGCCGGCCGTCGACGCGCGGCACGACATCGTGATCGTCGGCGCGGGTGCGGCCGGCGTCGCGGTCGCGTCGAGCCTGCTGGCACGCGACGCATCGCTCGATATCGCGGTGATCGACCCGGCCGATACGCACTACTACCAGCCGGGCTGGACGATGGTCGGCGCGGGGGTATTCCGGCCCGACACGACCGCGCGCCCGATCGTCGACCTGCTGCCGCGCGGCGTGAAATGGATCCGGGCCGCCGTCGCCGGCTTCGAGCCCGACACGCACACGGTGGTGCTCGACGGCTGCCGGCGCATCGGCTACCTCAAGCTGGTCGTGTGCCCGGGCCTCAAGCTCGACTGGCACGCGATCGACGGCCTCGCTCAAACGCTCGGCCGCAACGGCGTCACGTCGAACTATCGCTACGATCTCGCGCCGTACACGTGGGAACTGGTGCAGGCGTTCCGCGGCGGCAATGCGCTGTTCACGCAGCCGCCGATGCCGATCAAGTGCGCGGGCGCCCCGCAAAAGGCGATGTACCTGTCGTGCGATCACTGGCGGCGCGCGGGCCGCCTCGGTGCCGCGAACGTCGAGTTCCTGAACGCGGGCGGCGCGCTGTTCGGGGTCGCCGATTACGTGCCCGCGCTGATGGAGTACGTGAAACGCTACGACATCGCGCTGTCGTTCGGCCACAACCTCGTCGCGATCGACGGGCCGGCGCGGCGCGCGACGTTCCGGCGCGCGCTGCCCGACGGCGGCACGGAAACCGTCGAGCGCCCGTTCGACATGATCCACGTCGTGCCGCCGCAGAAGGCGCCCGATTTCGTGCGCGCGAGCCCGCTCGCCGACGCGGCCGGCTGGATCGACGTCGATCCGGCGACGCTGCGGCACAAGCAGTTCGCGGACATCTTCGCGCTCGGCGACGTCACCAACACGACCAATGCGAAAACCGCCGCCGCGGCCCGCAAGCAGGCGCCCGTGGTCGCGCACAACGTGCTCGCGTCGCTGGGCCGCGCGCGCGGCGACGCCGCGTACGACGGCTACGGCTCGTGCCCGCTCACCGTCGAGCGCGGCAAGATCGTGCTCGCGGAATTCCTGTACGGCGGCAAGGTCGCCCCGACCTTCCCCGCGTGGCTGATCGACGGCCGGCGCCCGTCGCGGCTCGCGTGGCTGCTCAAGGAGCGCGTGCTGCCGCCGCTCTACTGGAAGGCGATGCTCAAGGGCCGCGAATGGCTCGCGAAGCCCGCGATCGCACGTTGACCGGAATCCGATGACACCATGCTGATTTCCCTCGTACTCGGCAGTCTCGTCGGCGCCGTGCTCGGCCTCACCGGCGCGGGCGGCGGCATTCTCGCGGTGCCCGCGCTCGTCGTCGGGATGGGCTGGCCGATGCAGCAGGCCACGCCCGTCGCGCTCGTCGCGGTCGCGGGCAGCGCCGCGCTCGGCGCGCTCGAAGGGTTTCGCCGCGGGCTCGTGCGCTATCGCGCGGCGTTGCTGATGGCCGTCGCCGGCGTGCCGCTCACGACGCTCGGCGTGAAGCTCGCGCACGTGCTGCCGCAACGCGTGCTGCTGGCGCTGTTCGCGCTGACGATGCTGGTCGTCGCGGGCCGCCTGCTGCGGCAGGCGCTGCGTCATGCGCCCGGCGACGCGGACGCGTCGCCGCTGTGCGTCGGCCGCGTGAATCCCGACACGGGCCGGCTCGTCTGGTCGTGGCCGGTCGGGCTCGCGCTCGCGTCGACCGGCGCGGTGACGGGGCTGATGACGGGCTTGCTCGGTGTCGGCGGCGGTTTCGTGATCGTGCCGATGCTGCGCAAGTTCACGAACGTGTCGATGCACGGCGTGGTCGCGACGTCGCTGATGGTGATCGCACTGGTCGGCACCGGCGGCGTGTTCGCGACGCTCGTGTCGGGCACGCGCGCGCCGCTCGACATGATGCTGTGGTTCACGGTCGCGACGGCAATCGGGATGGCGATCGGCCGCAGCGCGTCCCGGCACCTGTCCGCGCGGCACGTGCAGGCCGGCTTCGCTGCGGTGCTCGTGTGCGTCGCGATCGGGTTGCTCGCGAAGGCGGCGTTCGGCGCATAAGCCGCACGCGGCTCGCATGCCAAACAAAACGCCCGGGCCGACTCGTCGTCGGCACCGGGCGTCGTTCGTTGCGTCGGCAACCTGTGCGCGAGCGCGTCAGGCGGCGAACGCGGCCATCCGCTTGCGTTCCTGGCGCAGCATCACGAAGTTCGCGATCACGACACCCGCCGTCACCGCGACGATGAACAGCGTCGCGAGCGCATTCATC
The DNA here is from genome assembly GCF_905339895.1 of Burkholderia sp. BCC1988. Lineage (NCBI taxonomy): Bacteria > Pseudomonadati > Pseudomonadota > Betaproteobacteria > Burkholderiales > Burkholderiaceae > Burkholderia > Burkholderia sp. BCC1988. The sequence goes on along the minus strand of NZ_CAJPHA010000009.1, from coordinate 29,058 downwards.
TCCGGGTTCAGGCCGAGGCGCACGCGCGAGAACACGACGAGCGGCAGCGTCGTCGAGCCGGGGCCCGACAGGAACGCCGACAGCACGAGGTCGTCGATCGACAGCGTGAACGACAGCAGCCAGCCCGCGATCAGCGCCTGCGAGATCAGCGGCAGCGTGATCGTGAAGAACACCTTCAGCGGCGTCGCGCCGAGATCGAGCGCCGCTTCCTCGAGCGACGGGTTCAACTCGCGCACGCGCGACTGCACGATGATCGCGACGTACGAGATGCACAGCATCACGTGGCCCAGCCAGATCGTGAACACGCCGCGCTCGGCGGGCCAGCCGATCCACTTCGCGAGCTCGATGAACAGCAGCAGTAGCGAGATCCCCTGGATCACCTCGGGGATCACCAGCGGCGCGTTGATCATTCCGCTGAACAGCGCAAAGCCGCGAAAGCGCCCCATCCGCGCGAGCACGAAGCCGGCCCACGTGCCGATGAACACCGACGCGAACGCGGTCAGCACGCCGATCTTCAGCGACAGCCACGCGGCCGTCAGCAGCTCGTCGTCCTCCGCGAGCGCCGAGTACCAGCGGAACGAGAAGCCCGACCACACGGTGACGAGCTTCGACTCGTTGAACGAATAGACGATCAGACTGATGATCGGGATGTACAGGAACGCGAAGCCGGCGAACAGCGCCGCGAACTGCAGGTAACGATTCGGCTTCATCGACGGCGGCCCTCCTGCTCCTTCGCCTGGAAGTGCTGGAACATCGCCATCGGCACGAGCAGCAGCAGCACCATCGCGCAGGTCACGGCCGACGCCATCGGCCAGTCTGCGTTGTTGAAGAACTCATTCCACATCACGCGGCCGATCATCAGCGTGTTCGCGCCGCCGAGCAGTTCCGGAATCACGTACTCGCCGACCGCCGGAATGAACACCAGCAGGCAGCCCGCGATGATCCCGTTCTTCGACAGCGGCAGCGTGATCTGCACGAACGCCTTCCACGGCTTCGCGCCGAGATCGTACGCGGCTTCGAGCAGGCGCAGGTCCATCTTCACGAGATGCGCGTACAGCGGCATCACGAGGAACGGCAGGTACGAATACACCATCCCGATGTACACCGCGTAGTTCGTGCGGTACAGCTCGATCGGCGTATGGGTCAGGCCGATCCACATCAGGAAGTTGTTCAGGAGCCCGTTGTTCTTCAGGATCCCGATCCACGCGTACACGCGGATCAGGAACGACGTCCAGAACGGCAGCATCACGCCCATCATCAGCAGGTTGCGGGTCGCCGGGTTCGAACGCGCGATGTAGTACGCCATCGGATAACCGATCAGCAGGCACAGCAGCGTCGTGATCGCCGCGACCACCACCGAATTCACGTAGGTCGCGAAATACAGGCTGTCGGTGAGCAGGAACGCGTAGTGCGACAGGTTCAGCGCGATGTGCACCACGCCGTCCGCATAGGACGCGAGTTCCGTATACGGCGGGATGCCGAGCTGCAGCTCCGCGAAGCTGATCTTCACGACCAGCACGAACGGCACCAGGAAGAACAGCACGAGCCACGTGTACGGCCCCGCGACGACCGCCGAGCCGCCGGTCAGGTTGAAGCGCCGCACCGGCCATGCGAGCAGGGACTTGAGCGTGCTCATGACGTCAGCACCACGCCGGCGGTCGCGCTCCAGCGCACGTAGATCTCGTCGCCGAGCGCCGGCGTGTCGAGCTCGGAGATCGCGAGGCTCGACACGTTCGCGATCACCGTCTTGCCCGCGTCGAGCTTCACGTGATACAGCGAATAGCCGCCCATGTACGCGACGTTGGTGATCTTCCCGTGCGCCCAGTTGAACGCGCCTTCGGGCGGCTTGCGGGTGAGCGCGATCCGCTCGGGGCGTACCGACACCGTGACCGGCATCCCGAGCGGGCCCGTGATCCCGTGGCTCACGTACAGCCGGCTCGGCAGCTCCGGCGATTCGATGTACACGTAATCGGGCTCGTCCTCGACGGTGACGCCTTCGAACAGGTTGGTCGAGCCGATGAACTCGGCCGAGAAGCGGCTGTTCGGATATTCGTAGACTTCGTTCGGCGAGCCGATCTGCACGATCTGCCCTTCGCTCATCACGGCGAGCCGGTTCGCCATCGTCATCGCCTCTTCCTGGTCGTGCGTGACCATGATGCAGGTGACGCCGACCTTGTTCAGGATGTTGACGAGCTCGATCTGCGTGCGCTGGCGGATCTGCTTGTCGAGCGCCGACATCGGCTCGTCGAGCAGCAGCACCTTCGGGCGCTTGACGAGCGAACGCGCGAGCGCGACGCGCTGCTGCTGGCCGCCCGACAGCTGGTGCGGCTTGCGCTTCGCGTACTTGCTCATCTGCACGAGCTCGAGCGCCGCGGCGACGCGCTCCTTCAGCTCCGCCTTCGGCGTGCCTTCCTGCTTCAGGCCGTAGGCGACGTTCGATTCGACCGACATGTGCGGGAACAGCGCATACGACTGGAACATCATGTTCACGGGCCGCTTGTACGGCGGCATCTGTGCGAGGTCCTCGCCGTCGATCAGGATCTTGCCCGACGTGACCGTCTCGAGGCCCGCCAGCATGCGCAGCAGCGTCGACTTTCCGGAACCCGAGCTGCCGAGCAGCGCGAACAGCTCGCCCTGGCGCACCGTCAGGTTCACGTTGCGAACCACTTCGGTGTCGCCGAATTTCTTGACGACGTCGACGATCTGGACAAAATTCTCGGCGCGCGTATCGGCGCCGGACGAAGGAACGAAGGACGGTGCGCCCGCGACCGGCGCACCCGACTGGCTATTCATGATGTGCTGCTTCTCTCCTGCGTTTGACGAACAAAGCCCCCGGGGACACCAGGGGCTTCATGACTGCTGGCTGACTCCGGCTCGCTTCAGCGGCCCGATTTCAGCTCGGTCCACAGACGCGTCTGCAGACGCTGGATTTCAGGCGGCAGCGGCTTGAGCAGGAACAGCGTCTTCACGACGTCGGCCGGCGGATAGACGGCCGGATCGCTCGCGACGTCGGGCCGCACGTACTTGCGCGACTCGGCGTTCGCGCTCGGGTAGTACACGGCGTTCGTGATCGCCGCGTGCACCTTCGGATCCTCGATGTAGTTGATCCACTGCAGCGCGGCGTCCTTGTTCTTCGCGTCCTTCGGGATCGCCATCACGTCGAACCACACCGGCGCGCCGCCCTTCGGAATGTAGTACTCGACCTTGTACGGCTTCTTCGCCTCGATCGCGCGATGCTTCGCGATCACGACGTCGCCCGACCAGCCGAACGCGAAGCAGATGTCGCCGCCGACCAGATCGTTGATGTAGCCCGACGAGTTGAACTGCGTGATGTACGGGCGGATCTTCTTCAGCACCTCCATCGCGGCCTTGTAGTCGGCCGGGTTCGTGCTCATCGGATCCTTGCCGATGTAGTGCAGCGCCGCCGCGAACATCTGGTCCGGCGCGTCGAGCACCGACACGCCGCAGGTCTTCAGCTTCGAGATGTTTTCCGGCTTGAACAGGATGTCCCAGTTGTCGAGCGGGACCTTGCCGAGCGCCTGCTGCGCCTTCGTCAGGTTGTATGCGAGACCGGTCGTGCCGTACGCCCAGGGCACCGAGTACTTGTTGCCCGGGTCCGCGCCGGCGACGAGCGCCATCAGTTGCGGATCGAGGTACTTGAGGTTCGGCAGCTTCGACTTGTCGAGCGGCGTGAAGATGCCGGCGGCGATCTGCTTGCCCGCGTAGTTGCTGGTCGGCACGACGATGTCGTAGCCCGAGCTGCCCGTCAGCAGCTTCGCCTGCAGCGTGTCGTCGCTGTCGTAATTGTCGTAGCGGACCTTGATGCCCGCCTGCTTCTCGAAGTTCGGGATCGTGTCCTTCGCAATGTAGTCCGACCAGTTATAGACATTGAGCTGCGTATCCTTCGCCGCCGCCGCCGATGCACCCACGCACAGCGCGAGCGCTGCGAACCGGCCCACTACGTTTGCTTTCATCCCGTTCTCCCTCCGGCCGGACCGCTTGTCCGGCTGCCGTCTGCCTCGTCATGGCGGCGCGTTCCGGCACGCCGCCCCTCGAAAACCCCGAACGCTACCACCATTCGCGCTCCGTCACAAAAAAATCATGCCCGTGTCGCGCAAACGGAACAGATTCCCGCCGCCGGCCGCTCGGGCGGCCCGCGCAGCGGGGCGTTCCGGGGGAATTCTATCGGGTAATCGGCGTCTGTCCATCGGGAAAAGAAAGCGGTGGCGAAACCGCGTGCCGCATGCAGTACAAGCGGCCCGCGCGACGCGCGGTGCATGCGGCCGTTTCACCGGGGAAATCGCGACACGGTGCGCCACGCGCCGCGCGCCGTGCCCGGCCCTGTCCGGCACGGCGGGCCAGCCGTCGCCGACGGCGATCCGGCCATCGTCCAACCGTTCGGCCGACCGGCCGCACCGTCACGGCAACGCGACCGTACGGCACGCTAGCGGCGTCCGCCGGCCGCCCCGTTCCGATGCATTAAAATGACGCCCTGACGATTTCACTGCGCGAACCCTCCCGATGGCCTCCAATCTCCACGACCTGCCCGACAGCCCCTGCATCGGCGTGTGCTCGACCCTCTTCGACGAAGTCTGCAAGGGCTGCGGCCGCACGGCCGGCGAAGTGTCGAACTGGGTGTTCCTGAGCGACGACGAGAAGCGGGCGGTGTGGGAACGCATTACGCGCGAAGGCACCGCGATGCGCTTCCAGTACGACAAGCTGTAAACCGGCCGCACAAAAAAAGAGCGGCATGCCGACTGCCATGCCGCCAACCCCAACTCTGTTCTTGTCCGCGAACCGTTAGAACTTCATCCCGACGCCCACGCCGACGATCAGCGGATCGATGTGCAGCGTGCCGATGCCCTTGTCGCCGAGCGTCGCATCGGTGCTCATCCAGATCTTCTTCACGTCGACGTTCATGAACACCTTCTTCGTCAACTGCACGTCGACGCCGAACTGCAGCGCCGGACCGAAGCTGCTCTTGTTGATCGACACGCCTTCCCCGCCGACGTTGAGCCCGTTGTTGTAGAAGTACGTGTAGTTCAGGCCCGCGCCGACGTACGGACGCACCTTGCCGGCATGGTTGAAGTGGTACTGCAGCAGCAGCGTCGGCGGCAGCACGCCCACGCCGCCGAGATTGCCGAGGCTCGACGTCATCTGGTGCCGCGACGTGCCGAGGATCAGCTCCACGCCGAGGTAGTCGCGGATCATGTAGGTGAAGTCGAGCTCCGGCACGATCGCGTTGTTCACGCCGGTATTGATCGCGCCGAGCGTGTCGCTCGCGCGCTCGTTCGGCTGGATGCTGATCGCGCGCAGGCGGACCAGTACGTCACCCTGGTTGATCCCGTCGCCCGGCGACGCCGCGTGCGACAGCGTGGGCATCGTGACCAGACTCGTCGCGACAGCGGCAGCGGTGACACATGTTCGAATCGTTTTATGCATGGTAAAGACCCCTGAAGAATGCATTCCATTTTCCTCGTAGGGTCTTTTCGTCGTTTTGATATCCGTCAAGCCAGCGTAAACCTCGGACGGTTTGTCGCAGTCGCCGCGGCACGGCCCGTCAGCAGCAGGTCGAGCAGATCGCGCACGCTGCGGATCGCGTTGCCGAACGGCAGCGCTTCGCGGCCGCGGAAGAACAGGCCGTTCGCGACGTCGCCCCGCAACGCGGCCGCGAGACGCGTGTCGATGCAGAAATGGCCGAACTTTTCGATGCCGTCGCGCAGCCCGCAGACGCTCAGGCACTCGAGCGCGGTCGGGCAGCGCTGCCTGAACGCGCCGAGCTTGTCGCGAATGCGCGTTTCGTTGCGCAGGTAACGATCGAGCCACGGTGTCTTCACCGCGCGCGCCGGCAGCCCCGTCACGCTGACGAATTCGACGATGTCGTCGGGCAGTGCGTCGGCCAGTACGCGCTTGAAGTTCGGATGCGCGTCACCTTCCTCCGTCACCGCGAACGGCGTTCCGACCTGCACGCCGTTCGCGCCGGCCGCGAGCGCCGCACGCACCGTGTCGTGACTGTTGATCCCGCCCGCGACGATCAGCGGGATCGTGTCGCGCGCGAGGCCGAGCGACGCCATCACCTGCGCGGCCTCGTCGAGCACGCGCGCGAAATCGAAGCGCGCATCGTGCATGTCGTCGATCTGCGTGACCCCGAGGTGGCCGCCCGCATGTGCGGGATGCTCGATCACGATCGCATCCGGCAAGCGCCCCTTCTTCATCCACTTCTTCAGCACCAGCGCGATCCCGCGGCTGTCCGACAGGATCGGGATCAGCGCGATGTCGCGTCCCTGCGTGAGATCGGGCAGATCGAGCGGCAGGCCCGCGCCCATCACGATCGCGTCCGCGCCTTCGTCGCACGCGACGCGCACGTAGTCCGCATGCGCGCGCACCGCCTTCATCACGTTGACCGCGATCATCCCGCGGCCTTCGCCGTAGGTCTTCGCGAGGCGAATCTCGCGCGCGAGCGCGTCGAGGTTCGCGGCCTCGAGCGTCGCGCGGTCGGGATTCGCACGACAGCGCGCGAGCAGGTCCGCGTGGTGGTGACGCAGGTCGATGCTCGCGATCGTGCCGAGCGCGCCTTCGCGCGCGACGCTGCCCGCGAGGCGGTGCGCGGAGATGCCGACGCCCATGCCGCCCTGCACCACGGGCAGCAACGCGCGGCCGCGAATCGTGAGCGGCGGGAAGGAAGTGCGTGCGGTCATCTGAACCTCGTCGAAACATCGGAAATCGGAAACGCGATGATCGACGATCCACCGACGCGCATCTTGACGGCCGTCAATAAAAAAACGGCACGCGAGCGTGCCGTTTCGGGTCAGGCGCGGTGAGACGCTCAGGCCGGATTCGCCGGCTTGAGCTGCATCGACTTGTATTCGAGATACTCTTCGAGCCCGTACACGCCGTTCTCGCGGCCGTGCCCCGACTGCTTGTAGCCGCCGAACGGCGCGGCGCTGTTCCACATGCCGCCGTTGATGTCGACCTGCCCCGTGCGGATGCGGCGCGCGACGCGCATCGCGCGTTCGTCGCTGCCCGCCCACACCGCGCCGCCGAGCCCATAAGGCGAATCGTTCGCGATGCGCACGGCTTCGTCTTCGTCGCGATACGTGATGATCGACAGCACCGGCCCGAAGATTTCTTCCTGCGCGATCGTCGATTTCGGATCGACGCGGCCGAACACCGTCGGCTTCACGAAGAAGCCCTTCGCGAGCCCTTCCGGCAGGCCCGTGCCGCCCGTCACGAGTTCCGCGCCGTCGTCGATCCCGCGCTGGATGTAGGCCTGCACGCGCTGCTGCTGCGCGGCCGATGCGAGTGCGCCGAGGCGCGTCGTTTCCTGGCGCGGGTCGCCCGCGACATACGCTTCGGCCGCCGCCTTCGCGAGCGCGCGCGCCTCGTCGTAGCGCGCTTCCGGCACCAGCATCCGCGTGTGCGCCGAACAGGTCTGGCCCGCGTTCAGGTAGCACGCGTTGACCGTGCCCTTCACCGCCGTCGCGAAATCGGCATCGTCGAGAATCACCGACGCCGACTTGCCGCCCAGTTCGAGCGCGACGCGCTTCACGCCCGCGGCCGCGAGTTCGGCCACGCGCTTGCCGGCGCGCGTCGAACCCGTGAACGACACCATGTCGACGTCCGGATCGGTCGCCAGCACCTCGCCGACGACCGGGCCGTAACCGCATACGAGGTTGAACACGCCCGGCGGCAGGCCCGCTTCGTGAATCGCCTCCGCGAGCATGAACGCGTTGAGCGGCGCGACTTCGGATGGCTTCAGGACGACCGTGCAGCCGGCCGCGAGCGCCGGCGCGACCTTCAGCGTGACCTGGTTGAGCGGGTAGTTCCACGGCGTGATCGCCGCGACGACGCCGACCGGCTCGCGCACCACCAGCGAGTTGCCGACCGTCGCCTCGAATTCGAACGATTCGGCGAGCTTCGCGTATGCCTTCCAGTTGTAGATCGGGCCGCCGACCTGAATCGCACGCGACAGCTTGATCGGCATCCCGACTTCGCCGGTGATCGACTGCGCGAGTTCCTCGCTGCGCGCCTGCAGACGCTCGACGATCTTGCGCAGGTAGCCCGCGCGCGTCGCGGCCGGCGTCGCGGCCCACGCGTCGAACGCCGCGCGCGCCGCGCGGATCGCGTCCTGCGCGTCCGAGGCCGTGCCCTCCGGAATCCGGCCGATCACGGCTTCGGTGCCCGAGTCGATCACGTCGATCGTGCCCGTTCCGGCCGGCTTGCGCCATGCACCGTCGATGTAGAACTGGTTGTAGATTTTCATCGCTTCCTGTCTCCCGGAAAACGGCCATTCTAACGAGTGTGGCGCCGCCCGGCGATGACGCCGGACCAGACCGCGAGCGCCGCCGAACGGTCCGCACGGGCGCCGGCGAGCGGGTGCCGGATACCGGACGCCCGCGGCTGCGGCATCCGCGCCACGCCGGCATGCCACGAGGCCGCACGACGTGGCCCGCATCGTGCTATGTTTTTAGTATCGGCGCCGGCCGCTGCAGGCCGCGCCACCCGGAATCGATGCCTTCGTGAGCGCTGCCATGACCGACGCATCCCATATCCTCGGCTCGCAAGATCGCCTGGAGCTGCTGTGCTGGCTCACCTGCGGCAATCTCGGCGCGTTTTACCTGAACGAAACCTGGCCGGACGCATCGTTCCAGGTGCAGGCCGCGCACCGCTGGCTCGACCGCCATCACCGGCAGGCCGACTGGCTCGCGATCGCGAAGCTGGCCGCGCTGGCGCAGGACATCGCCAAGCGGCACGCCGACTTCGTCGACGCGTCGTGGGCGCGCGACGCGGTCGAGGAAATCGTCGATACCGACGATCTCGATTACCGGGCGAAACTCGTGCAATGGGTGTACGAAGACTGCTGCAAGGCGCTTGCCGACAAGCGGCTCGCGGATTGACGCGGCGGGCGGCGGGTGGCGGGCGGCGCGCGAGGTGATGCGCCGGTTGCGGTCGCCGCGGCTGCCGGCCGGAAACGGCGCCGCCGCGACGAATCGTCATCGAAGGTGCTGCACCCGACCTGACATTTTCCCTTCAATGGCCGTCGTGCCGATCCGGTAACGGCGAACATCTGCCCGGATACGAAAAAACCCGCCAGGCTTGCGCCTGGCGGGCTTCCGGTACATCAGGTCGGGCATGGCCGCCCGGGCAATTACTCCTGCCCCTGACTCGTCAGGAACTCCTCGTAATTCCCGCCGAAGTCGAACAGCGTGCCGTCCGTGCGCACTTCGATGATCCGGTTCGCCAGCCCGCTCACGAATTCGCGGTCGTGCGACACGAAGATCAGCGTGCCTTCGAACTGCTCGAGCGCGATCTGCAGCGACTCGATCGACTCCATGTCCATGTGGTTGGTCGGCTCGTCCATCAGCAGCACGTTGTGGCGGCCGAGCATCAGCTTGCCCCAGATCATGCGGCCCTTCTCGCCGCCCGACAGCACCTTCACCGACTTCTTGATGTCGTCCGACGAGAACAGCAGGCGGCCCAGCGTGCCGCGCACCATCGTTTCGTCGTCGCCGTCCTTGCGGTACTGGTCGATCCAGTCCATCAGCGTGATGTCGTTCGGGAACTCCTCGTACGTATCCTGCGGCATGTAGCCGACGTTCGCGTTCTCCGACCACTTCACCGTGCCGTGATCGAGCTGCAGCGCGCCGAGCAGCGAACGCAGCAGCGTCGTCTTGCCCGCGCCGTTCTCGCCGATGATCGCGATGCGCTCGCCCGGCTGCACCGACAGGTTGAAGTTCTGGAAGATCGTGCGCTCGTACTTCTTCGTGATGTCTTCGGCGACCACCGCGACGTTGTGCAGCTTCTTCTCGAACTCGAAGCGGATGAACGGGTTCTGACGCGACGACGGCTTGAATTCCTCGATCTTGATCTTGTCGATCTGCTTCGCGCGGCTCGTTGCCTGGCGGGCCTTCGACTTGTTCGCCGAGAAGCGGCGCACGAAGTCCTGCAGCTCGGCCACGCGTTCCTTCGCGCGCGCGTTCGCCGCGGCCTGGCGCTCGCGCGCCTGTGCCGATGCGAGCATGTAGTCGTCGTAGTTGCCCGGCCAGACCTTCAGCGTGCCGTAGTCCATGTCGGCCATGTGCGTGCACACCGAGTTCAGGAAGTGACGATCGTGCGAGATGATGATCATCGTCGAGTTGTACTCGTTGAGCGTGTGCTCGAGCCAACGGATCGAGTTGATGTCCAGGTTGTTGGTCGGTTCGTCGAGCAGCAGCACGTCCGGCTTCGAGAACAGCGCCTGCGCGAGCAGCACGCGCAGCTTCCAGCCCGGCGCGACGTCGGCCATCGTGCCGTTGTGGAACTTCTCCTCGATGCCGATGCCGAGCAGCAGCGCGCCCGCGCGCGCCTCGGCGTCGTAGCCGCCGTATTCGGCGAACTTGCCTTCGAGCTCGGCCGCGTGCATGTAGTCGTCGTCGGTGGCTTCCGGGTTCGCGTAGATCGCGTCGCGCTCGGTCATCGCGGCCCACATTTCGGTGTGGCCCATCATCACGACGTCGAGCACGCGCACGTCTTCGTACGCGAACTGGTCCTGGCGCAGCTTGCCCAGGCGCACGTTCGGCTCCAGCGCGACGTTGCCGGCGCTCGGCTCGAGGTCGCCGCCCAGGATCTTCATGAAGGTCGACTTGCCGCAGCCGTTCGCGCCGATCAGACCATAGCGGTTGCCCTCGCCGAATTTGACCGAGATATTCTCGAACAAGGGCTTCGGCCCGAATTGCATCGTGATGTTGGCAGTAGAAAGCACGGCAGGTCCCGTAAGAGAGAAATCGACGGAAAACCGTGTATTTTAGCAGGTGTCGGAGAAACTGCCGACCGCACTGTTCCGGCCCCGCCAGCCGGGCCGCCGCGCGCGGCGCCGGCCCTCCCTTCGGGGCCCCTACTTGCCTTCCTTCGCCGCGCGCTTCTGCGCCGCCTTCTCCTTCATTTGCCCGAACAGCTCCGCGCACGGCACGTCGCGGTTGTTGCTCGGCGCGATCAGCGGAATCAGCGCCGCGAACGGGTTGATCAGGCCGAGCCCGACCATCGCGCCGGCGCGCAGCGCGAGCGCGCCCGCGTCGACGCCGACCTTCGGGTTCTTGAACGTGCCCTTCGCATACAGCGGCGAGCGCAGCGAGAAGACCCGGAAACCCTTCGTGTGCGGGTGGATCTTGAGGTCGATCGATTCGTCGCGCAAGTTGACCGGGCCGTCGACGTTGATCAGCGCATCGTCCGTATCGAGCGCGAAAACCCTCGGGTCGAGCATCCCGTCGGTCGCGACGAAGTCGATCGCCGCGCAGTTGATGTTCACGTCGCGGGTGCCGAACAGCTTCTCGTAGACGACGTTCGCGACGTTCAGCCCCGCCGCCTCCATCAGCAGCAGGCTGATGCGGCCATCCGTGATGAGCGCCTTCACTTCGCCGGTCGAGGTACCCGCGAGCGCGGCCGGCGAGTTGCCGGTCGCCGACAGCGACGCGTCGCCGTTGATCTCGCCGAGCGCGGTCTGCATCACCTTCTGCGTCGGGAACAGCTGCTTGAGCCTCAGGTGACGCGCGGACAGCGTGAAGCGGCCCTTGAGCGGCGTGCGGCTGCCGTCCAGGTGCGCGGTGGTCGCGAGCGTGCCGCCCGCGACGCCGAACTTCAGCGGCTCGAGCGTCAGCACGCCGTCCTGCAGCAGAACGTGCGTGTACAGGTCGGTAATCGGCAGCTGCGGGCTCTTGATCAGCTTGCGGCCGGTGAACTTCACGTCCGCGTCGATCGCGCTCCAGCGCTCGGTGCGGAACCTCGAAACCGGCAGCACGCGGTCCGGCGGCTGGCGCGTCGTGTCGCCGCGCTTCGCCTTGCTCGCGGCCGTGTCGGCGCCGATCACCGGCGCGAGGTCGGAGAACTGCAGCAGTTTCGACTCGAGCTCGCCCGACAGCTTCGGCCGCGGCTCGCGCTGCGCCCAGGTGAGCGTGCCGCGCAGATCGCTGCCGCCCACGCGGCCGTTGAAGTCCTCGTAGCGGAACGTGCTGGCGCCCTGCTTGATGTTGCCGATCAGCCGCCCTTCGGTCGCATACGGCGGCGTGTCGGGCAGCGTGATGCCGGTAATCTGGTAGAGGTGCGACATCGACGTGCCCTGCAGCCATAACCGCAGGTCGAGCGCCGCGAGATGCATCGGGTCGGTCAGCGTGCCGACGATCGCGAGCCGCGTGTCGCCGGCCTTCACGTCGGCCTGCAGCGGGAACGGCTGCGTCGACTTCTCGATCGCCAGCACGCCGCCCACCTTGCCGGTGCCGCTGATCGGCACGTTCTTGTAGCGGCCGTCGACCTTGAGCCCGAACGCATAGGTCGGGCCGGACGGCTTCGCGGGCGCGGCGGCCGCCGACGCACCGGATGCACCTGACGCACCGCTCGCGCCGGATGCCGGCGCGGCCGTCGATGCAGAGGAAACCGAAGTAGCCGGAGCGGCGCCGGACACTCCCGACGCCGCAACGGCAGACGCCCCGCTCGCCGCCTGCGGCGCCGACGCACCCGATGCGGCTTCTGCATTCGCCTTCGCGCTCAATTGCGCGGCGCCGTGCTTGCCGACGCGCTGGGCCGATGCCGCACGCGACCTCTGTTCCTGTTCCTTCAGCACGTCGCCGAGCGGAATCGGCTGGCCGAGCGTATCGATCGCGACCGTGAGATCGGCCTTCGTGATCGCATCGCGATACGTGACGATGCCCTTCGCGAACCCGAAACTGTCGAGCCGCACCTTCCACGGCGACGGCTGCGCGGATTGCTTGAACTGGAAGGTCCACGTATTGCGGCCGTCGGCGAGCCGCTCGAGGTCGACTGCGGGATTGACGACATCGATCGACGGAATGACGATTTCGTGCGCGAGGAGCGGCAGGATGGCGAGATCGAAATGCGCGGCATCGACCGTGACGAACCTGGGCCCCTTCGCCCAGTCCGGATTGCCGATCTCGAGTTGCGTGGCCGAGAAGCTCGGCCAGGGTACCCATGCGCGCCAGCCGGTCTCGCCGTCGGGGCGACGCCAGCCGACCTTGAGATCGCCGTTGATCGCAAACGAACGGCCAAGCGCGGTACTCACATGTTCGTTGACCCACGGTTTCGCGCGGTTCCAGTCGAACGTGACGATAAAAATGCCGGCGGCCGCGATGATCAGTGCGACGATGCAGACGATCCATGCAGCCGATTTGCCGATGGCTCGGGCTAGCGTCATGGCGATTCCGTTGTTGTTATGCAGAGTGTGCACGCCATGTCGGGCCACGTGCGTGAATGAACGAAGCACGACACTGGCGGCTTTTCAATCTGTATTATGACGCACGCTCCGACGACGCCTCGGCGCCATTAACGCTTTTTTTCATTTTCGACATGACAGCGCCGACCGGTCTCATCGATGCGCAGCACATCACGCGCCGCGACGCCAGCAGCGGCAAGACTTTGCTGGCGCCGACCGACTTCAGCCTCGCCGCGGGATCGCGAATTGCTATCACCGGACCATCGGGTTCCGGCAAGAGCGTGCTGCTGCGCGCGCTCGCGCTGCTCGATCCACTCGACGGCGGTCAGATCCTGTGGCGCGGCAAGCGGATCAGGCGCAATGCAATTCCGCGCTACCGGCGCAGCGTCGCCTACGTGCGCCAGCGACCCGCGCAGATGGACGGCACCGTCGAGGCGCAATTGCGCTATCCGTACTCGCTCGCGATCTATCGCGACGCGACGTTCGACCGTGCGCGCGCCGAAGCGCTCGCGGCCCGCGCCGGTCGCGGCGCCGATTTTCTCGACAAGCGCGCGAGCGAACTGTCGGGCGGCGAAGCGCAGATCGCCGCGCTGCTGCGCGTGCTGCAACTCGACCCCGACGTGCTGCTGCTCGACGAGCCGACGTCCGCGCTCGACCCCGACTCCACGCGCGCGATCGAAGCGCTCGTCGGCGCCTGGTTCGACGCGGCGGCCGATGCGCGCGCCTATATGTGGATCTCGCACGATCCGGCGCAGGCCGCACGGATCAGCACGATGCGGCTCGTGATGCAGGCCGGCGTGCTGCACGCCGCGAGCACGACGGAGGCGGCACGATGAGCCCGGCACTGCAGGATCTGAGTCTCGTCGACGTCGGCATCGCCGCCGCGCTCGTCGCGGTCAACGGCGCGATCTCCGCGGCGCTGTCGCTCGGCCTCGGGCGCAAGCTCGCGCTCGCCGCCGTGCGCACCGTCGTGCAGCTGCTCGCGATCGGCTACGTGCTCGGCTGGGTGTTCGGCCATCCGCACTGGACCGTCGTGCTGCCGCTGACCGCGTTGATGACGCTGATCGCGGGCTTCGCGGGCGCCGGCCGCGGCAAGCGCACGTATCGCGGACAGCGCGTCGACAGCATCGCGTCCATCTGGTTCAGCAGTTGGTTCGTCGCGGCGATCGGGCTGTTCGTCGTGATCCGCATTCATCCGTGGTACACGCCGCAGTATGCGATCCCGATCCTCGGGATGATCCTCGGCAATACGCTCACGGGCGTGTCGCTCGGCGTCGAACGGATGATGGAGGAACTGACGGCACGGCGCGACCGCGTCGAGACCGCGCTCGCGCTCGGCGCGACGCGCTGGGAAGCCGCGCAGGACGCCGCGCGCCAGGCCGTGCGTGCGGGCATGCTGCCGACGCTCAACCAGATGGCCGTCGTCGGCGTCGTGAGCCTGCCGGGGATGATGACCGGCCAGGTGCTGGCCGGCCAGTCGCCGCTGCAGGCCGTGCGCTACCAGATCGTGATCATGTTCCTGATCGCCGCGGCGTCCGCGCTCGGCACGGTCGGCGCGGTGCTGATGACGTATCGCCGGCTGTTCTCCGCCGATCACCGCTTTCTCGCATCGCGGCTCGAGGAACGCGCGCATTGACGCGCGGCGCCACGCCCCACGCGGCGTTTGCTCGGCGTGCGGTCAGCGGGCGCTACGGCGTCTGCCGAGGGCCTGGCGCAACGCGGCCGTGACATCGGCATCGGGCGTCAGCCCGTCGACCGACGCGACGAGCCGCACCGCGCGCGGTGTCGTCACATAGGCCTGCGCGCCGACATAACCGCCGCTGCCGGCCGAGCGCGTCGTGACGATGAGCGCCTGCGGCGCACGCGCACCGAGGTCGGCCGTGAAGGCGTCGGCGACGGTGCCGTCACGCGCATGCAGCACGCCGGTTACGTAGTCGTCCGTATCGAAGCCGGGCGCGGCATGCGCAGTCGAATACACGCGCACCGCATAGCTGCCGGTCGAGCACGGTTCGAGTGCGCCGCTCGACACGACGGCGACCTGCTGTCGCGACGGCAGCTCGACTTTCTTCGCGAAGCTGCAATCGTCGGCCGCCTGCGCATGGGTGGCGACGAACGCAGCGGCCGACAGCAGCGCGCGCATGCAATGTTTCATCGGGATGTCGTACGGGGAGAGGGAGAAGCCCGGGAGGATAGCGCGACATCCGCATCACGTCACGCGCGCCGCGGGGCGAATGGCCGCGCTGTCGGTGCGCGCCGGACACGACGCACATCAAACCTCAAACAACGGAAATACGCGAAGCCGCGCGCCACGAAACCGTCACGCGCGGCCCTGCCCGGATCACCGGATACGCATCGCGGTTGGTTGCGCACGCACCGGACGTCTCGCCGGCCCGCGCGCACCGCTCAGCGCTTGATCGACACCGTCACCTTCGTGCCGTCGCTCATCGAGACGGACTTCGAGCCGCCATTGGTCGAGATCGACACCCACTTGACCTGGCTCACCGACACGACATCCGGGCACTGCAGCGACTTGCCGCCCGCGCTCACGTTGCGCGTGCCTTTCGGCGCGGCGGCCTGGAAGCTCATCTGCACGTTCGCGATCCCCTTCGCGTCGACCGACGGCGCGAGCCGCACCTGGGTCTGGCGCACCATCGCGCCGTTCGCGTCGCGCGGCAGGTTGTCGGCGTTCGGGCAACCGTCCGGCATCGCGACCGCGCCGCCCGGCGGCACCGACTTCCAGTTGAAGTCGTCCGTTTCGCCCGAGCGGATCTTGCGGGTCTCCTGCGTATTGCCGAAGGTCTTCGAATCGACCTTGACGGTGTATTCGAGCTGCCCTGTCCCGCCACCCTTCAGGCTGCCCTTGACCGGCGGCGCCGCGAATACGCTCGCGCTGACGCACGCCGCCGCGAACACGGCAGACCACGATGCGGCGACTGACAAGCTGCGTTGGCTCATGCTGACCTCCTTGTAATGCGGCGGCACGCGCGTGCCGCGCGGTTTTCGATGCATGATGCGTTGCCAGTCTACCGCCAAGCGGCATGCAATGCGCCGCAAACGCATCGGGTGTTACCCCGCTTGCGTTCGCGACGCGGCATCCCGAACGCGCGACGCCGGCGCTCGGGAACACGCCGGGCAGACCCAGGTTTTCCGCCCCGAAGGAAGTCCACTTGGGGGATGCCCATCGGCGCCTGGCGCGAAGCGACGCGTCTGCGGCACTCAGAAGCCGCTCAGCACCAGCTTGCCGATCGCGCGCCCGGCTTCGAGCAGCTGATGCGCGCGCCGCACGTTGGCGGCGTTGATCGTGCCGAGCTGTTCGCCGAGCGTCGTGCGCAGCGTGCCGCCGTCGACGAGCCGCGCCACCTCGCTCAGGATCTTGTGCTGCTCGATCATGTCCGGCGTCTCGAACATCGCACGCGTGAACATGAATTCCCAGTGAAACGCGGCGCTCTTCGCCTTCAGTTGCTCGACCGGAATCGGCTTCTCGTTCTCGACGATCGTGCAAATGCCGCCCTGCGGGCGAATTACTTCCGCCGCGGCAGGGAAATGACGGTCCGTGTCGTTGAAGATCAGCACGTAGTCGACGCTCGGGTGGCCGATTTCACGCAGTTGCGCGGGCAGGTCGCCGAAATGATCGACCACGTCGTCCGCGCCGAGCGAGCGCACCCATTCGGCCGACGCCGGCCGCGACGCGGTCGCGATCACGCGCAGCCCGGCGAGCGTCTTCGCGAGCTGGATCGCGATCGAACCCACCCCGCCCGCGCCGCCGATGATCAGCACCGACTTGCCCGCGTCGGCGCCCTGCGGCGACACGCGCAGCCGGTCGAACAGCGCCTCCCAGGCGGTCAGCGCGGTGAGCGGCAACGCGGCCGATGCCGCGAAATCGAGCGAGCGCGGCTTGAGCGCGGCGATCCGCTCGTCGACCGCGTGGAATTCGCTGTTCGCGCCGGGCCGCGTGATGCTGCCCGCGTAGAACACCTCGTCGCCCGGCCGGAACAGCGTGACCTCGGCACCGACCGCGACGACCGTGCCGGCCGCATCCCAGCCGAGCACGCGCGGCGTCTCCTCGACCTGCGGTTTCGGCGCGCGCACCTTGGTGTCGACCGGGTTCACGGAGATCGCCTCGACCTTCACGAGCAGGTCGCGCGGGCCCGGCACCGGTTGCGGCAGTTCCACGTCGACGAGCGCCTGCGGATCGTCGATCGGCAGGTAACGGGTCAGTCCAACAGCTTTCATCACGAAACTCCTTCAGGGAAATCGGGCGGGCCGCGGCGCAGCCCCATGCATGCCATCGTAGGCGCCCCGATCCTTCGAGAAAACCGCTATATTTCCTGAAACATTTTCAGGAATTTCAGAATAATGACGTCCGATCCGATTCCAGCCCCCGACAAGCCGCTCGACCTGCTCGACGTCGGCCTGTTCGTGCGCGCCGCGCTGCTCGCGAACGTGAGCGCGGCCGGGCGCGAGTTCGGCGTATCGGCCGCGGTCGCGAGCGCGCGCATCGCGCAGCTGGAGCGCCAGCTCGGCGCGCGGTTGCTGCATCGCACCACGCGGCGCATCAGCCTGACGCAGGACGGCGAAGTCTTCATGGCCCGCGCCGAGGCGCTGTTGTCGGCCGCCGACGCCGCGCGCGCCTCGGTCGGCCACGGCCGCAGCGAGCCGTACGGGCGGCTGAAAGTGTCGATGTCGTCGTCGTTCGGCCGCCAGCACGTCGCGCCCGTGATTCCCGCGTTCCTGCGCCGCTACCCGTCCGTGTCGCTCGACCTGCGGCTGTCCGACGAGATCGTCGACCTCGTCGACGACGGCTACGACGTCGCGATCCGCCTCGGCGCGCTGAAGGATTCGACGCTGGTCGCACGCAGGCTCGCCGCGAACCGGCGCGTGCTGTGCTGCTCGCCCGCGTATCTCGCCGAACACGGCACGCCGCGCCATCCGGCCGACCTCGCGCAGCACGAATGCGTGATCCTCGGCGACCAGCGCGACTGGTCGTTCGTCACGCCACAAGGCCCGCTCACCGTGCGGGTCGGCGGCCGGCTCGTCGCGAGCAACGGCGAGGCGATCCGCGAAGCGCTCGTCGACGGCTTCGGCATCGCGATCAAGTCGACCTGGGACGTCGGCCCGCTGCTCGCGAGCGGCGCGCTCGTCACCGTGCTCGACGACTACCCGTTCGCGAACGACGTCGCGATCTGGGCCGTCTATCCGAGCCGCGCGCACGTGCCTCTGAAGACGCTCGCGTTCATCGCGTTCCTGGCCGAACACTTCGGCGATCCGCCTTACTGGGATCGCGACCGGCAATCGCACGAATCACCCGAATAACCCGCACCGTCCGCCGAATCGCCGTGCGTGCGGCGCCCGGCACGGCGCCCGCGCCGGCTCCCGGCGTCGATCCGGTCGCGATCGGATACCAACCGGCTACAATGGCGCGTTCGCGACGCAACGGCCCGACGCCGGACGGGGCCCGCGTTCGCAGGCGGCCGCATGCCGGCCGCGCACGCGTTTCATTCGCTTCCAAACATTCCGTCATGACCCACAACCTCGTCATCCAGAGTCTCGCGCCGTTGTCGGACGCGCATCACAAACCGCTGCTCGCGCTGTCGCGCGGCACCCGCATCGTGCAGACCGACGATCACGCGCTGCGCATCGAAAACGCCAACCCCGCGCAGCGTCTCGACATCGACGCGTACTGCGGCACGCATGCGCTCGACTTCGGCTTCGTCGAAGCCGGCCGCGCGCTGAGCGATTTCGGGCTCGTCGTGATGGACATGGACTCGACGCTGATCACGATCGAATGCATCGACGAGATCGCCGATTTCTGCGGGCTGAAGACGCAGGTCGCCGAGATCACCGAGGCGGCGATGCGCGGCGAGATCCGCGATTTCAACGAAAGCCTCACGCGCCGCGTCGCGCTGCTCGCGGGGCTCGACGCGCAGGCGCTCGAGCGCGTGTACGAGGAACGGCTGCAGCTGTCGCCCGGCGCGGAGACGATGCTCGCCGGCGTGAAGGCCGCGGGCCTGAAGACGCTGCTCGTGTCGGGCGGCTTCACGTTCTTCACCGAGCGCCTGAAGGCGCGCCTCGGCCTCGACTTCGCGCACGCGAACACGCTCGAGATCGTCGACGGCAAGCTGACCGGCAAGGTGCTCGGCGAGATCGTCAACGCCGACGTCAAGGCGCGCCTGCTGCGCGACACCTGCGCATCGCTCGGCATCGAGCCGAGCCGCGCGATCGCGATGGGCGACGGCTCGAACGACCTGAAGATGATGGCGGAAGCCGGGCTGTCGGTCGCGTTCCACGCGAAGCCCGTCGTGCGCGATGCGGCCACCGTCGCATTCGACCACGTCGGCCTCGACGGGCTGCTGCGGCTGTTCTGATTTCCGATCCGCGCAAGCCGCCCATGAAAAACGCCCGCGCGATGTTGCATCGCGCGGGCGTTCTGTTGTTCCGCTCGGGGTTCGGTGCTCAGCCGAGCGTGGATTGCATCGCGCGCTCGATATCCGCGCGCAGGTCGGCTTCGTCTTCGAGACCGACGTAGAAGCGTACCAGCGTGCCGCGATGCGGCCAGTCCGGGCGCATCGACGCCACGTCGTAAGGCATCGCGAGGCTGCACGCGCCGCCCCAGCTCCAGCCGATCGCGAACAGCTCGAGCGCCTCGACGAAACGATCGATCTGCTCGGCACTGTAGCGCTCGTCGAACACCACCGAGAACAGCCCGCCCGCGCCGGTGAAGTCGCGCATGAACGATGCGTGCCCCGGACAGTCCGGCAGTTGCGGATGCAGCACGGCCGCGATCTCCGGACGCGCCTTCAGCCATTGCGCGAGCGCGAGCGCGCTCTTGCTGTGCGCATCGAAGCGCACCTGCATGCTCGGCAGGCTGCGCAGCACGAGCGAGCAGTCGTCGACCGACACGCCGATCCCGCAGCGCATCCGGGCGAGCTTCAGTTGCGCCTGCAGCGCCGCGCTCGCGGTGATCGTCGCGCCCATCAGCACGTCGCTGCCGCCCGATTGATACTTGGTCAGCGCCTGCACCGAGATGTCGACGCCATGCTCGAACGGCTTGAACGCGAGCCCGGCCGAATACGTGTTGTCGATCGCGGTGACGATGCCGCGCGCCTGCGCGACCGCCGTGATCGCACGCACGTCGGGCACTTCCATCGTCACCGAGCCCGGCGCCTCGATCCAGATCAGCCGCGTGTTCGGCTGGATCAGGTCGGCGATGCCGGCGCCGACGAGCGGATCGTAGAAGCGCGCGGTGATGCCGAAATCCTTCGCGAGCCAGGTGCCGAGATCGGCGTTCGGCCCGTAGACGTTGTGCGGGATCAACACGTCGTCGCCCGCCTTCACAATCCCGAAATAGACGTTCATGATCGCCGCCAGACCCGACGGCTGCAGCAGCGCATGCGAGCCGCCTTCGATCTCGGCGAGCCGCTGCGCGAGCGCGAGCGACGTCGGGGTCGCATGCAGCCCGTAGCGCCACTGGTTGTCGTCGTGCCAGACCAGCGCGCGCATCGTCGCGAGATCGGGGAACACGACCGTCGATGCACGCTCGACCGGCGGCACGAACGAACGGAAGCCATCCGGGATGTTGTCGTCGGGTTGAACGATGCGGGTCTGGAGTGCGCGCTTCGGAGTGGATGCAGTCATGGCAGGAGGCCCGGAGAAAGGCCGTTCGGTTGCGGAATGAATAGGTGGCTAGGTTAGCCAAAATCGGCGCGGTTGGCCCGGTACAATGCGCGCCGCATGCGCCGAGCCAGCGCGCGCTCAGTCGTCGGTGCGCAGATTGACCACGTTCCCGACCGTCTCGATTTCCTGCACGCGGCCGTCGCGTACCTGCAGCGCCGCGCGCTTGCCCGGCGCCAGGCGCAGCACGACGGGTTGCGGATCCGATTCGTCCGAGTTCATCCGGTCGGCCTTCAGCTCGCCCGTCGCGTCGAAGCGGCCGATCCACACGCCCGTGATGTTCGTGCCGTCGTTCGATTCCTCGATCTCGAGCGTGTCGCCGTCGCGATCGCCGGCGAGCAGCACCACCTCGCCCGTGTCCGCGAACTGGTATTCGCCGTGCACGCCTTCCTCGTCCGTCTTCGGGCCGAGATGCACGACGATCGGCCGATCGCCGAGCGTGCCTTCGTAACGCGGCAGGCGGGCGAATTCCGGATTCGGCCGCAGCGGCCGTGCGGGTGCCGCTTCATCCTGCTGCGCGCCCGACGCGGCAGCCTGTGCCGCGACCACGCCCGGCATCGTGAGGCCCGCCGCCAGCGCGCCGGCAATCACCAGCGCCCGTTGCCATTGCGAATATCGACCCACCTTGTGTTGCTCCTTGCTTCAGATTCGCTCGAAAATCGCGGCGACATGCTGCGCGTCGCCGCTGCACATCGATCGCCACGCGCACGTGGCGACCGCCGATGCGCAGGCGCCGAGCGCGGTACGCACACCGCTCGCCAGCCGTTCACGTCGCCCGTCATCCGGGCGTTCGAGTGAACAGGTAGCCGGCGTGCGAGAGCCGCGTCAGCCCTGCATCAGGCGTTCCACCGCGTCGCGGCGCGGAATCGGCGCGACCGCGCCGTAGCCAGTCGTCGACAGTGCCGCCGCCGCGTTCGCATAACGCGCGGCCGCGAATGGATCGTCGCCTGCGACGATCCGCGCAACGAACGCACCGCCGAAGCAGTCGCCCGCGCCCGTCGCGTCGACGGCCGCGACCGCGAAGCCCGGCACCACGCGCCGTTCGTTCGGCGTCGCGACATACGCGCCTTCCTTGCCGAGTTTCAGCGCGACGACCCGCGGCCCGTGCTCGAGCATCGCATCGACGATCGCGTCGCGGTCGTTCGCACCGGTGAGCGCCGTGACGTCGTCCCAGCTCGGCAGGCAGATGTCCGTCTGGCGCAGCGCTTCGCGCATCACCGCGCGGGCGCGTGGCAGCGGCCACAGCTTCAGGCGCAGGTTCGTGTCGAAGCTGACCTGCGCGCCGTTGCTGCGCGCGTGGTCGATCGCCGCGAACGCGGCGTCGCACGCGGCCGTGCCGATCGCGAGGCTGATGCCCGACAGGTGCACGGCCCGCGCCGCGGCCAGCGCATCGAGCGGCAGATCGGCCACCGCGTAGCGGCTCGCCGCGGAACCCGCGCGCAGATAGTCGAACTGGTGGCCGTCAGCACCGTGCGTGACGAAATACACGCCGGTCGGCGCCGTGCGGTCGATCCGTACGTACGTCGTATCGACGTGCTCCGCCGCCCACATCTCGGTCAGCAGGCGGCCGAACGGATCGTCGCCGATCGCCGACACGAAGCCCGTCGACGCGCCCTGGCGCGCCGCGGCGATGCAGAAGTTCGACGTGTCGCCGCCGAAGCCTTGCAGGAACTCCGGCCGGCCCGGCTGCGACTGGTTGAATTCGATCATCGCCTCGCCGAGCGCGAGGATCTGCGGCAGTGCGGCGGTCATCGCTTAAACCTCGCCCCACAGGTCGTGGCCGTCCGCGCCCGTGATCTTCACCGACACGAAATCGCCGACCTTGTAGCGCTTCGACGCCTTGGTCGCCGGCTCGACGTAGACGACGCCGTCGATCTCCGGCGCATCGGCCGCCGTGCGGCCGATGCCGCCTTCCTCGCCGACTTCGTCGATCAGCACCTTGAGGGTCTTGCCGACCTTGCGCTGGATGCGCCGCGCCGACACTTCCTCGGCGACTTCCATGAAGCGCGCACGGCGCTCTTCGCGCACCTCGTCCGGCAGCGCGCCGTCGAGTTCGTTCGCGGTCGCGCCTTCGACCGGCGAATACGCAAAGCAGCCGACGCGATCGAGCTCCGCCTCGCGGATGAAGTCGAGCAGCGTTTCGAACTGTTCTTCCGTCTCGCCGGGGAAGCCGGCGATGAACGTGCTGCGAATCGTCAGGTCCGGGCAGATCTCGCGCCACTTCTGCACGCGCTCGAGCACCTTCTCGGCGTTCGCCGGGCGCTTCATGCGCTTCAGCACGTCCGGATGCGCGTGCTGGAACGGCACGTCGAGATA
This sequence comes from Burkholderia sp. BCC1988, assembly GCF_905339895.1. Taxonomy (NCBI): domain Bacteria; kingdom Pseudomonadati; phylum Pseudomonadota; class Betaproteobacteria; order Burkholderiales; family Burkholderiaceae; genus Burkholderia; species Burkholderia sp. BCC1988. The sequence continues at coordinate 5,873 of NZ_CAJPHA010000009.1, read as the reverse complement.
CGGCAGCACATGGCCCTTGAACGGGCCTTCGGCCATCAGCGGAATGACTTCGTCGACGCTCGGATACGGATACACGTAGTGCAGGCGCACCCATGCGCCGTACTGCGCGGCGAGTTCGCCGAGCGCGGCGACCAGGTCGGTCATGCGCGTCTTGATCGGCTTGCCGTTCCAGAAGCCGGTGCGGTACTTCACGTCGACGCCGTATGCGCTCGTGTCCTGCGAGATCACGAGCAGTTCCTTCACGCCGGACTTGAAGAGGTTCTCGGCTTCCAGCATCACTTCGGCGACCGGGCGCGACACGAGGTCGCCGCGCATCGACGGGATGATGCAGAACGTGCAACGGTGGTTGCAGCCTTCGGAAATCTTCAGGTATGCGTAGTGACGCGGCGTGAGCTTGATGCCGGCCGCCGGCACCAGGTCGGTGAACGGGTCGTGCGGCTTCGGCAGGTGCGAATGCACGGCCTGCATCACTTCGCCCACCGCGTGCGGGCCGGTGACGGCGAGCACCTTCGGGTGGACTTCCTCGATCAGGTTCGAGCCGCTCGCGCTCGACTTCGCGCCGAGGCAGCCGGTGACGATCACCTTGCCGTTCTCGGTCAGCGCTTCGCCGATCGCGTCGAGGCTCTCCTGCACGGCTTCGTCGATGAAGCCGCAGGTGTTCACGACGACGAGGTCGGCGCCGTCGTAGGTGCCGGAGATTTCATAACCTTCGGCACGCAGCTGCGTGATGATTTGTTCGGAGTCGACGAGGGCTTTCGGGCACCCGAGCGATACGAAGCCTACTTTGGGGGACTGGGACATCTGGAATGTGGGGGCGTGGCGGCAAAAGCGTGAGTTTACAGCTATTTATGGGTCAGCGAGGCAAAAACGGCGGTTGGTGGCGGTGCTGGCGCCGGCTCGAATGAGCTGGCCGGCGGGCGGCCGCCCCCGATGTCGCGCTTGATGCGTCCCTTTCAGTTTGGGGCGGATGGGCGTTGGACTCCGTCCCGGTACCAGCGCCAAGGGCCTCGCGGGGTGTTCCTTCGCGTAGCCCGGGATTGCCACATGCCGAACAGGTCCGCGCTACGGGCGGAGGGTCGGATCCGTCGAGCCGAGCCGAGCTGGGCTCAACCCCGGCACGGCCTGCGTCGCTACCGGCGCGGAGGCAGCTCCCCCCAGCTCGTCATCGACGGCATCACCGTCGCGTCGACAGCACCAATCTTGGGGGCTCCTTGCAGATGGAAAGTCGGCGCCGATCGGCCGCACATCCACTTTCGCCCGCTTCGAATTGGGGAATCGCTGCCTGACCGAAATCGAATGGCTTCGCGTCTTCGTGCAACTCGGACGCGATCGACAAACAATCTACCTGAGCCAGGCCGCCAGTACCGCGACCATGGAAGCGTGGCTTCCGTTTCCGCCGTCTGCGAACACTCCAGCGCGATATCGCCGAAGTAGTCCATTTGAGTGAAGCTTTGCGATCGTCATTGAGGCAGCCTGTCCGCATTGACCTGACCTCGCCGGACGGAGTCTGAAATGCCGCGTATCGACGTCGTTGACGATCCCCAGAGCTGGATGGAACTACAACCTGAACTGGCCGCCGGCCTGAACGCCCTCAGCCACGCAGTGTATGGAAAGAGCCGGTTACCGATGCGAGTACGCGAAGCGGCACGCATGAGGATCGCGGAGGCCAACGAGTGTCAGTTGTGCCGCAACACGCGCGACGCCCAAGGACAAGCCAATGGTGTCGACGACGCGCTGTATGAACACGTCGTCGAATGGCGAACCTGGCCCGGATACAGCGAGCGCGAGCGATTGGCCATCGAGTTTGCCGAACGCTTTGCATTGGATCACCTCGCACTGAGCGCGGATGATGATTTTTGGATGCGTCTGCGCGTGGCATTCGAAGATGCCGAGATCGTCGATCTCGGCATTTGCTGTGCACTGTGGGTCGGTGCTGGCAGAGCCATGCGCGTGCTGGATGTCGGCCAGTCATGTTCGCTGGAGTTGCAGACCTCCACCGCACGTTCCTGAGTAAAGATGGACACACATCGAAGGAGTAAGCAGATGGGTACGATTGCAGTGACGGGAACCGCTTCCGGCATCGGAGCGGCAACGCAGGCGCGCCTGGCGAGTGAAGGGCATCGAGTCATCAGCGTCGACCGTCACGAGGCCGATGTTGTCTGCGACCTGGGCTCCGAGCCGGATCGGCAGTTCGCGATCGAACGCATCAACGCGCTTTCGGACGGTCGCCTGGATGGCCTCGTGACCTGTGCCGGGGTCGGCGGCTTCCCGCATCGTCGTGGCGCGGAAGTCGCCGCAATCAATTACTTCGGCACGGCCGTTCTGCTGTCCGGACTGAGGCCGGCTCTCGCCGCATCAGAAAATGCATCCGTCGTCGTCATCAGTTCCAACTCGTCTACGGCCCAACCTGGGTGGCCCGAAGCACTGGCCGCCGCGTGTCTGTCCGGGGATGAAACGCTCGCCTGCACGATGGCCGACACGTTCGGACCAGTATTGACCTATCCCGCGACAAAGGCCGCGATTGCCCGACTTATCAGGCGTTTGGCGCCAGGGAAGGACTGGATCGGAAGCGGAATACGATTAAACGCGATTGCACCGGGATTGATCGAGACGGCACTCACGACTGAAGGTCGTACCGATCCCGACATCGCACGTCAGCTCGACGCCTTCCCGATTCCCGTTGGCCGCCCGGGAACACCTGAAGAAGTCGCCTCGCTCATCGCGTTCTTGCTCGGAACGGAGTCCCGATTCATGTGCGGCTCGGTGATCTGGCTCGACGGTGGTACGGATGCCCTGCTCCGGCCGGACGACTGGCCAGTGCCGATGCAGTTGGCGTGAGCGAGGCTGGCGGATGTGGGCAACGCAATCAAATACGTCCTGAAAACGGTAGGTTGTTAAGGATGACATATTGTTTTAGCGTCGATTGGCATAACAGCGCCAGATGCTGAAGTGCTATTCCGTTCGGCGCGTAACCAGCTATCGAGCCTGCGCGCCGACATCGATCTGGATGAGTTCATACACCCGTACGGCGTTCGTGCTCAAGCAAACGGTGTGAAAGTCCCGAGGAGCATGGACTTCCTCTTTGCGGATGCAACTCATGATGCTCACGCATAAATCCCGGCGCTCATTTCTCAATGGAACACCGTCGGGGCGCTTGAAAGCGACGCCAAGCTGCGTTTCTCAGCCAAACTTCAGTCAAGTCGTAGCGGTTTGATCGGGAAGCGTTCGATCGTGATGGTCGAGGCCACTCGCGAAATCGGCGATACCAAAACGACCGAGCGGCGTTACTACTTGTCGTAGCCTGCCTCCCGATGCAGAGTGCATTGGCGTATCGAGAACAGCATCCAATGGGTGCTGGACATGGCCTTCGGCACGATTGCAGAGAAATAACCGCCGCCTCGCTTCGTTCCGCGCCGCGCCCGGCTTCGCCCGAGCCGCTGCCATCGCACTGCCACGCATCTCCAACGGGAGACTCACTGCAGCGCTCATGAGAAATCCTCGACGAGTGCGCATTCCGGTGAGCCGCTGCCCGGCGGGTCAGCACGATCCGCAACCGCCGGCGCACGACAATCGCCCCGGACGCGACCCGCCATTATGCGAGAATCGGAACCTCCAACCGCTTCACTCCACGCACGACGGGGTTCGCATGACCACCCACATCACGATCGAATTCACCGAGCACGCCGCCGAAACCATCGGCGAGCAGACCAGCACCAGCTTTTCCTATGACCAGGGCGCCCACGTGCCGCAGCCTGGCGATTTCGTCGAGATCGAGAACTCGCAGCAAACGTTCCTCGTGATCGGCCGCGTGTTTTCGCTGAAGGCGAACTACTGCGCGGTGAAGCTCGTGCTCGACCTGCCGCCGGCGGACGATCAACAGGATTTCGATCGCGCGCTTTGAGCGAAGCCGGCGCGCCATGCCGGCATTGAGGCGGCGCGTCGTCGCGCCGTCCGACACAACGGCGGCCGCCCGCGCCCGCGCACGCACGCGCGCCATCAGGCGCGACATGCTCCGCTTGTATTTCGCTGCTTGCCTGGAATTCGATCGACCGGACGACGGTCATGCCCGCCCCCACCCAGGGGCACGGGCATTCGGTGCCGACGATCAGGGACGACCGTCGGCGACATCTCGCGGCAGCGAGCCGCCAATCATCGTCGTGCCCGGGCACGCGACCGGCCGCATCGCACCCGCCGCACGTCGCGGCACCGACGCCCGACGGCTCGCGCCGCCGCGGCCGGCCTGCCGCGACATCGTTACTTCTTCTCCGGCTCCGGCGTGCCCGGTTGCTTGAACGGGAACGTGCTGAACATCGACTTCGCCTGATTCTGCATCTGCTCCTGCATCTGCACGAACATGTTCTTCGACTGCTCGATGTAGCTCGTCATCATCCCTTGCATCATCGGCGCCTGCATGTTCATGAACTGCGACCAGACTTCCGGATTCATCGCGTTGCCTTCGTACAGGTTCTTCGATTGATCCGCGAGCTTGTTCTGGATGTCGATAAACGCCTGGATGTTCTTTTCCAGGTACGTGCCCATCATGCCCTGCATCGCATGACCGTAGAAACGGATGATCTGCGACAACATCGACGACGAGAACATCGGCACGCCGCCGCTCTCTTCCTCGAGGATGATCTGCAGCAGGATGCTGCGCGTCAGGTCTTCGTTCGATTTCGCGTCGACGACCTTGAAGTCCTCCTGTTCCAGCACGAGTTGCTTGACGTCGGTCAGCGTGATGTACGTGCTCGTCTCGGTATCGTAGAGCCGGCGGTTCGGGTACTTCTTGATGAGCCGCTCGGCCGTTTTCTTTGTAGTAGTCATGTAACGCCTTTGGGTGCAGCGTAGCGCAAGTGACAAATCCCCGCCTCCCGGATTCGGGAGGCGGGGGCCTTCGGAAACGCCAGGCTGCACGGCCGGTCCGGCCTGCGCAGCCCGGACGTTCAGCCCATGTGCAGGCCGCCGTTCAGCGAGAAGTCGGCGCCGGTCGAGAAGCCGGAATCGTTCGACGCGAGCCACGCGACGATCGAGCCGATTTCCTCCGGCGCACCGAGACGCCGCACCGGAATCGTCGCGACGATCTTCTCGAGCACGTCCGGACGGATCGCCTTCACCATGTCGGTGCCGATGTAGCCGGGCGACACGGTGTTGACCGTCACGCCCTTCGTCGCGACTTCCTGCGCGAGCGACATCGTGAAACCGTGGATGCCGGCCTTCGCGGTCGAGTAGTTCGTCTGGCCGAATTGCCCCTTCTGGCCGTTCACCGACGAGATGTTGATGATCCGGCCCCAGCCGCGCTCGACCATCCCGTCGATCACCTGCTTCGTCACGTTGAACAGGCTCGTCAGGTTGGTGTCGATCACGGCCGTCCAGTCTTCATGCGTCATCTTGCGGAACACGACGTCGCGCGTGATGCCCGCGTTGTTGACCAGCACGTCGATCTCGCCGACTTCGGCCTTGACCTTGTCGAACGCCGCCTTGGTCGAGTCCCAGTCGCCGACGTTGCCTTCCGACGCGATGAAATCGTAGCCGAGCGCCTTCTGGTCCTCGAGCCACTTCACCCGACGCGGCGAGTTCGGGCCGCAACCCGCGACCACCTTGAAGCCGTCTTTCGACAGACGCTGGCAGATGCTGGTGCCGATGCCGCCCATCCCGCCCGTTACGTACGCAATTCGCTGAGACATAAATCTCACTCCATTTTTTGGTTTCGAGAGCCGCCGGAGGCCCCTCTGACTTCACGTGGCACCGGCCGAAGCCGCAATCGGCCGGCGCCCGGATTGGTTTGGCAGTGACGAACGACCGGTTACGGACGTTCGACCGCGAGCGCGACGCCCATCCCGCCGCCGATGCACAGCGACGCCAGCCCGCGCTTCGCG